>JASLCO010000238.1 GCA_030146505.1 Moraxellaceae bacterium | reverse complement strand
CCTGACTGATCCCGCCGCCCTGCCGTGGCGACAGGATCAGTCAGGGCCTGCATGCTGCCTGCCACCGCCAGCGCCGCCTCCAGATCAGCCGGCTGCTGCCGCTGCGCCAGCAGGAGGGATTTCTGCAGCAGGGCCTGCGGCGCCATGCCGTCCTCCTCCAGCCGCCGGCTTTCCGCGGCCAGCGATTCCGGCGTCTGCAAGGCCAGCCAGCCCTGGTAATCAAGCACCTCCTGCACCACGTCCGGCGCGCGCGCGGCAACCACGGCGGCCGGCGCCGGCGGCACGCGGGCCGCACAGGCGGTCAGCAGGAAAACACAGGCCAGGAGACCCAGGCGGTCAGCGGGTGCTTGCATACGGAAGCTCGATACGAAAACGGGCGCCTGCCGTGGAGGGCATGAGCGCGATGCGGCCGCCATGGGCCATGACATATTCCTGCACGATGGACAGGCCGATGCCGCTGCCGCGCAGGCCGGTTTCGGGCTGGTGGCGGCCACGGTAGAAAGGCTCGAACACCCTGCCCTGGTCTTCCTCGGCCACGCCCGGACCGGCGTCGACAATCTCAAGCACCACGCGATCGGACAAGCCCTGGCGTGTAAGGCTTATGTGTCCACCAGGCGGGCTGAAGCGTATGGCATTGGAGAGCAGGTTGCCGATGACGGTGGCGAATTTTCGCCGGTCCACCTCCACCAGTACCGTATCGCCCGTGCTGTGCACCTGTAACTGGCGGCTTTCCCATTGCAGGCGCTGCGCGGCCACCACTTCATCCACCAGCTCGCCCAGGTCCACCACACGCGGGGTCAGCGTGCGCGCCTCGAAAGCCGCCGCATTGAAGCGCAGCAGGTCTTCTATCTGACCCTGCAGGGTCAGCGTGTGCTGGCGCAGGATGCGCACCACGTCGGACTGGCGCTCGTTGAGCGGGCCGGCCACGCCTTCTTCCAGCAGGGACGCGCCTTCGCGCAGGGCGGCCAGCGGCGTTTTCAGCTCATGCGAGATATGGCGCAGGAAGCGGGCCTTGTCCGCTTCCACTTCGGACAGGCGCAGGCGCAGCCAGTCGAGGCGTCGTCCCAGCGAGCGCAGGTCGGACGGGCCGCTGATTTCTATGGCCGCCTCGAGGCGGTTGTCGCCCAGGCCGTCGATGGCCTGCTCCAGCCGCTGCACCGGCCGGCCCAGCCAGTAGGCCAGCGCCAGCGCCAGCAGTACGGCGGCCATGATGGCGCCCAGCAGTTGCCGCGCCAGTTGCTGCCGGCCTTTTTCCAGCTGCTCCAGCATGATGGCGTTCTGCTGCTTGATGGATTCGCGCACCTGCTCGGCAGCGCTGACATTGAGCATGTCGATGCGGCGGAAAGCCGCCGTGAGTACGGCATCACGACTGCCCGGCGCCTGCGGCGAGAGCTGGCGGGCAATGGTTTCCACCTGCGTTTTCCATTCGATTGCGGGCCAGTCCGGCGGCAGATTGTCGTGCAGGCGCGCCAGCGCCGCCGCGGCATCACGCGCGGCTTCGTCAAAACGCTGGCGCAGGGCAGGATCGCCCAGCACCAGATACTGGCGCGCGGACCGCTCCATGGAAACGCGGCGCTCGGCCATCAGCTGCACGTCGGCATTGAGTTCCAGCGCGCGCGTCAGGCCGTCGCGGCTTTGCGTGACCAGAAGCTCCAGCGTGCGCAGGGCATGCAGCGAAGCCGCGCCCAGCAGCACGGCAATGAGCAGGAAGGCCAGCACCAGCAGCTGGCGGAAGGAAAGGGCGGAAAAAAGGCGCATGCGGCTCTCGCAGGTTTGCGGCGAGACTGCCAGCAGTAGTGTTTGCACTCAAGGGTGGAGGGAGGCAGACGATGCAACTCTCCTGCTGAAGCCCGAAGAAAAGGGAAGCCCATACATGCCGTCATTCCCGCTTATCAAGGGAATGACGGGGCATGAAATTTATGTACAGGGTTCCCAAAAAATCGATTGTGCAAACGCAGGTGCCCGCCGTTTCAGCCCAGCCGGTTCTGCTCGCGCGGGGCCTGTGTGAATTTGCGACGCAGGGCCATTTCCAGCGCACGCTGCAATTCTTCCAGCCGCACCGGCTTGGCGATGAAGTCGTCCATGCCCACGGCCATGGCACGCTCGCGGAATTCCGGCATCACATGTGCGCTGACGCCGCAGATGAAAAGTGCCGGGCGTGCTTCCACCTGCTCCCACTGGCGCAGGCGGGCCGTGGCGGTGTAACCGTCCATGTTCGGCATTTCGCAGTCCATGAGCACAAGATCGAAAGGCTGGCGCTCGGAGGTGAGCACATGCAGGGCCTCGACGCCATCGGCCACCAGGCGCAACACGACGCCGGCCTTTTTCAGCATGCCGGCCAGCACCTGCTGGTTGACCACATTGTCTTCCACCACCAGCGCCCGGAGCTCGCCAAAATGGCGCGGCACCACCAGCTCCGCCTTTTCTTCCGGCAACAGGCCCCGGCGCCCCGGCACGCCCAGCGGTAGCCGGAACCAGAACATGGAGCCCCGTCCGAGCGCGCTGCTCACGCCGATTTCACCCTGCATGAGATTGACCAAAAGACGGCAGATCGAAAGCCCGAGCCCGGTGCCGCCGTATTTGCGCGTGATGGAAGAATCGCCCTGCGCAAACGCCTCGAACAGGCGCGCACGCTGCACGTCGGCAATGCCGATGCCGGTGTCCTGCACCTCGAAGCGGATGTCGGCGCCGGTCTCGCTGCGCTGCGTAACGCCAAGGCGCAGGATGATCTTGCCTTCCCGGGTGAACTTGAAGGCATTGGCGAGCAGGTTGATGAGCACCTGGCGGATGCGCAGCGGATCGCCCAGCACCTCGGCCGGCACATCGGGCGCCATTTCCAGTTGCAGGGCAATGCGGCTCTGGCGCGACTGCAGGGAAAACAGCGATACGCATTCCTGCATCAGCGCATGCAGGTCGAAAGGCGTGCGCTCCACTTCCAGGCGGCCGGCCTCTATCTTCGAGTAGTCGAGGATGTCGTTGATGATGCGCAGCAGGGCATCGCAGGACTGGTGGATGGTGTTCACATAGTGCTGCTGCTCTTCGTTCAGCGGTGTTTCCGCCAGCAGCTGCGTCATGCCGATGACGCCGTTCATGGGCGTGCGGATTTCATGGCTCATGGTGGCGAGGAAGCTGCTTTTCATCTGCGCCGACTGTTCGGCATGCACGCGCGCCTGCTCGGCCGCCACCGTCTGCTGGCGCAACTCGCGGCTGCGCCGCATGTAAAGCACGAGCAGCTGGAAAAGCCCGATCAGCAGCAACATGCCCAGCAGCAGGAGTGAAGGCTGCAGAGAGCGGTGGGTGGCGCGGAAATTCTGCGGGCTGGTGAACTGCAGACGCCATTGCATGCCGCCGGTCTTGAGCAGGGTCTGCCATTGCAGCGGCGGCTCGTCGGCCAGCCCCGGGCTCTGGTGCAGCAGCAGGCCGGCGGCCGACAGGTCTTCTATGCGCAGCAGCATGCTGTCACCGTCGCGCGTGACCGGCAGATCGGCCAGCAAGGTCTCGATATCGAACACTGCCACCGTCATGCCAAGGAAGGCCGCCCGCCTTCCCGCCAGCGTGGCCAGCGGCAGGCCGGCACGGTAAAGCGGCCCCAGCAGCAGCACGCTGCGGCCGCGGCCGGTGGCCGGCCAGGCCGCCGGGCTGGACACAGCCGCCATATGGCCGCTGTCGCGGGACTGCCGGATGACATCGGCCAGCGCCGGGCTGGCCATGAGGTCCAGGCCTGCCAGTGCCGCATCGCCCTGCTGTTCCACATACGCCAGGCGCAGTTGCTGGCCCTGCTGCGGCGCCCAGGCCAGCAGCAGGATGTCCGGCTGCTCCAGCATCACGGCGGCGACAAAATCATGGAATTCGCGGGCATCCACGTCATCCGAGCTTTGCCAGAAGCGGCGCAGTGAATCCAGCAGGTCGACATGACCCTGCACACGCAGGCTGAGCTGCTCCGCCACGGCCTGGGCCGGTTCGCGGAACACGCGCTCAAGACGCTGCTCCTCGTCCAGGTTGATGCGGGAAAACAGCAGCAGCACGACCGCGATGGCCAATACCGGCAGCGCCCACCACCACGGTTTTCCCCGGCGGAAACGGCGCTGCAGCAGGAGCAGGGTAAGCGGCGCGAAGATCACCACGCCCAGCGTGTCGCCTACCCACCAGGTCCAGAGATTGAACGTGAAATCAGCCGCGGCGATCCTGCCGGCCTGCAACAGGCAGAGCGTGCCCAGACCGGCCGACAGCAGGCAGGCCAGCGGCCCGCCCAGCAGCACGAGGCGGACTTCGTTCCAGCCGCCGCCCGCTTCCGGCTGCCGTGCAAAACGCCGGCAGAGCCCATAAGCCACCAGCAGTTGCAGCAGCGAGGCCAGCGCCAGTGCGCCGGCCAGGAAAAACCCCTGCCGCAGCACCGCCAGAGAAGGCAGTACCGGCCAGGAAAGTTGCAGCAGGTTGACGGCCAGGATGCCGGCCACCATGCCGGGCAAGGCCGGCCAGCCCCAGACCAGCAGCACGGCCAGGACAATGCCGGTGGCCGGGAACAGCATGGAGGCCGGCAGGCTGGGCGCGGAAAAGGCGCAGGCCCCCAGCGAGACCACGATGTAAAGCGCTGCCACGGCGACATTGCGTCCCAGCCAGCGCAACGGCATCCGACCTGCCTCCATGAAGTGCTCCGGCATCCTTTTCCCCGCCTGATGGTTTCCGCTGCGGCAAGCTTCTGATGGCCGCAGCGCCGCGACGCTCCACGGCCGCTGCCTGCAGCGCAGGACAAAGACTGCACGCCCGCTGCCGTGGCGCGCAAGCCACGCCGGCACTGAAGGCAGCGGTCACGGATGAACGCGCGCCCTTACATGCAGGGTGGATCAAGGCAAAGACAGGAAGGGTTCAGTGCAGCGGCAAGGGCCACTCATGCAGCACGGCATATTCCGAGCCTTCCTGGCTCAACCGTGAACGCACCAGCACCAGTGCCGGCACCTGCCATTCGATCACCGGCCATACCGGCAGGCTGGGAGCCGACGTGGTGACATGGCGCGCCAGCGTGACATGCGGCCGGAACACCTTGCTGTCCGGCACAAAGCCGGCCAGGCGCAAGCCCGTATTGAGCTGGCCCACCAGACGCGTAAGGGCCACCGGCGTTTCCGCCGGACGCAAGGCCGCCAGCTCCGGCTTTTTCCAGCATTCGATGCGGTCAAAGCGCAGATGGATGGCATCGCGCGGCAAATCATTGCCCAGCGCAATCAGGGCATTCACCCGGTCGCCGGGCACTTCGCCGAGAAAGGCCAGCGTCATGTGCAGGTTGGCCATGGGCAACTGCCGCCCGCCCAGCATGCGCGTGGACATGGCCAGCTCATGCTGCCAGTGCTGCGAACTTGAAGACTCAGGCCAGAGGGCAAAAAAAAGACGCATGGCACCGTCAGGAAAAATTTCAGGGCCGGTTCAAAGTCTTCTGACTTCGTCATGCCGGCGCAGGCCGGAATCCGTAATGCGGAGAAAACACAGCCGCAGGAATTCCGGCTTCCGCCGGGACGACGTTTTCAAGACTCTGCAGGCTGTTCAAGGGCTGCTATTCCAGAGGCCTTGAGCCGCGCTCGGGAATGACTGAAAGATATAGATGCGAATCGGTCGGCCTGCTCCCGCGGCGACAATAAACCGACACAAAGCAGGCGTCGTGGCAAAAGTATCAAAGCAGGCCGTTGAAAACGCGACGCACGCGGCCTTGCAGCTCGCGGTCCAGCCAGGGCGTGTTCTTGCCGGTGGACAGCAGGGTGTCGGCGCTGGCCGTCCAGTTTTCCGCCGGCGCGATGAGCAGCCAGCCCGAGGTTTTTTCCAGGCCCAGCACGGCAGCCGGGTTCTGCGTGAGCGCGCGCAGCAATTCGCCTTCGCTGAGCACGCCTTCTCGCACCAGTTGCAGGCCCAGCGGCAGCACCGTCTCCAGCGTGCTCATGCCGGGCTCGGTGCTGGGGAAAGGCGCGAGCTTGGCGCTGGCATCCAGCGGCTGGTGATCGGAACAGATGGCATCGATGACACCGCTCTTCACGCCATCGCGCAGGGCCGCCCGGTCTTCTTCGCGGCGCAGCGGCGGGCGCACATGCGCCATGCTGTTGAAACCGTCGATGGCGGCATCGGTGAGATGCAGGTGGTGCATGGCCACATCGGCCGTGACGGCCAAGCCCTTTTCCTTGGCAATGCGGATGAGTTCCACCGAGCCCTTGCAGGAAAGCTGGCCGAAATGCGCACGCACGCCGGTCTGCTCCACCAGCAAAAGCTGCGTGGCCAGGGCAATGGTTTCGGCCGTATCGGGAATGCCGGGCAGGCCGAGGCGCGCCGCCATGAAACCATCGTGTGCGCAGCCTTTGGCAAGACTGGGTTCTTCCGGCGAGAAAAATACCGTGAGCCCCAGGGTGGCGGCATATTCCAGGCAGTGCATGGCGGTTTGCGCATTGGCAAAAGGCGCCCGTGCATTGCCGACCCCGATGGCGCCGGCTTTCACCAGGCGCGCCATATTGGAAAGCGCCTTGCCGTCCAGGCCTTTGGTAATGGCACCGACGGCATGCACGCGTGCCTGCGCCGCCTCTTCGGCACGCTCCAGCAATTGCGTGATGAGGGCGCCGGAATCCAGTGCCGGCTGCGTGTCGGGCGGCACCAGCACATCGAGGAAGCCGCCAGCGCGTGCCGCGCGGGTTTCGCTGGCGACGCCGCCGTGCACCTTGTTGCCTGGCTCACGCAGGCGCGCGCACAGATCGACAAAAGCCGGCGTCAGCCACAGGCCCTGGCCGTCGATCACCTCGGCCGCACTCATGCCGGCACTGCCTGTCATCAGGCGGCCGTTTTCGATGATGACGCTGGTCACGGCATCATGCGCAGCGGCGGGATCGATAAGGCGGACATTGTCGATGCGAACAGCCATGGTGGCTCCGTTTTTAACTGCCCCTCCCGTAGGAGCGGCTTGGGCCGCGAACATCTACGGCAACTATTCCGGCAGGTTCGCGGCTGAAGCCGCTCCTGCGTTTGTTCATTTCCGCACGTCGTTCCCGCCTTCGCGGGAATGACGTGATCACACTTTCAGCGCAGGTCCATCTGCCCCTGCATGGCGAGACTGAGCACGGCCATGCGCACGGCAATGCCGTAGTTCACCTGATGCAGGATGACGGATTGCGGCCCGTCGGCCACGGCGGATTCGATTTCCACGCCACGGTTGATGGGGCCGGGATGCATCACGATGGCACCGGGCTTGGCGTATTTCAGTTTTTCCCGCGTGAGGCCATAGAGCGTGTAGAACTCGTCGGCGCCGGGCAGCAGCGCCGATTCCATGCGTTCGTTCTGTATACGCAGGGCAATGGCCACATCAACATCGGCCAGGCCTTCTTCCATGCGCTCGAAAACCCTGATGCCGAGGTTGTCGAAATCGCGCGGCAGCAGCGTGCGCGGCGCGATCACGCGGATTTCCCTGGCGCCCAGTGTCTGCAGGGCATGGATTTCCGAACGCGCCACGCGTGAATGGCGGATGTCGCCGATGATGGCCACGGTCAGGTTTTCAAAGGCCCCGGCATGGCGGCGGATGGTGAGCATGTCCAGCATGGCCTGGGTGGGATGCGCATGGCGGCCGTCGCCGGCATTGATCACGGCCACCTTCGGCGTGACCTGGCTGGCAATGAAGTGCGGTGCACCGGAATCGCCGTGGCGCACCACGAAAATGTCGGCCGTCATTGCCTGCAGGTTCCACAGCATGTCGCGCAGGGTTTCGCCCTTGCTGGTGGAGGATTTGGAGATGTCGATGTTCAGCACGTCGGCCCCCAGGCGCTTGGCGGCCACCTCGAAGGTGGTGCGCGTGCGCGTGGACGCTTCAAAGAAAAGATTCATCACCGTGCGGCCGGCCAGCAGCGGGCTGTTGCGGATGATGCCGCTGACCGGGTCGATGAAACCCTCGGCGGTATCGAGGATTTCCGTCAGCAGTTCGCGGGAAAGGCCTTCGGTGGTGAGGAAATGCCGGAGCCGGTTCTGGGTGTTGAGCTGCAGGCGGCTGGCTTCATGCGCGGAGGAAAAGTGCATGTGGGGATTCCTGGGGAGAGGAGACTCCATGGGAGCCGCGCGGATTGTAAGGGATAGCGCCACCCGCTGCCATGCAAGGGATGGCGCCGGTCAGGGCTTGAGGGAAGTCGGCTCGGCCAGCCAGGCCTCGGCAATCAGCACCGCTGCCGTGGAATCCAGATTGGGCAGCCTGCCGCGCCGGCGCGCCTGCACCTCCATGAGCAGGCCGCGTGCCGAATGGCTGGACAGGCGCTCGTCGCACATGAAGACCGGCAGGCGGTAACGCGCCTCCAGGCGGCGGCCGAATTTGCGTGCCAGCCGCGACAGCTCGGATTCGCTGTCGTCCATGTTCAGCGGCAGGCCGACCACCAGCGCATCCGGCGTCCATTCCGCGAGCAGGGCATCCATCTGCACCCAATCGGGAATGCCGTCGCGCGAGGGAATGGTGGGCAAGGGCGTTGCCGTGCCGGTCACCGCCTGCGCGCTGGCCACGCCCATGCGCTTGGTGCCGAAATCAAAACCGAGGATGCGCTGGAAGGTGGGTTCTCTCATGCGGCGGATTGTAGGGCCTTGCAATGTGAACCGTGAACCGGTGCAAGGTTGTAGGCCGGGCTTCAGCCCGACAAGGTTTTTTTATCGGAGACCCCTGTCTTTCACGTCATCAGGCATGCCCCGCATCGGCCGAAAGAAAAGCCGGATCAATCCCCAGCTTCTTGATGCCCGCCTGCCAGCGCGCCTCATAGGGAATGGTGAACAAAAGATCGGCATCCACCGGACAATTCAGCCAGGCATTGGCGGCCATTTCCTGTTCCAGCTGGCCGGCACTCCAGCCGGCATAGCCCAGTACCACGATGTAATCATCAGGGCCGCCGCCTTGCGCGATGGCATCGAGAATGTCACGCGAGCTGGTCACGCAAATGCCGTCGAGTATGGGCAGCGTGCTGTTCCAGCTGCCTTCCTCGCGATGCAGCACGAAACCCATCTGCGTGTTTACCGGTCCGCCAAACAGCACGGGCTGCTGCGGATGACGCAGGGGCGCCACGAGATTGGTGCTGATTTCCGAAAGCAGCTTGGTGAGAGGGAGTTGCAAGGGCTTGTTCACGACCAGACCGACAGCACCGTCCTCGTCGTGCTTGATGATGTAGGTGAGCGTGTGCGCAAAACGCGGGTCCGCCATGGCCGGCATGGCGATAAGGCACTGATGCGTGAAATTCGCGTTTTCCAGAGTCATGCCGGCAGTATTGTGGCCACCCTGCAGCAACACAAGGGCGGCCCTGTTGCAATCAGGACAGACGGCGGCGCAGCTCGTGCAGCCGGGCCACCGGCAAGCCATGGCGCGTGCCGATGGCGGCATAGGTTTCCAGCATCTGCCGCGTCTGCACGCCCACCTTGGAAAAGTGGTAGTGCAGATAATCTTCCAGCGGTAAAGGCAGCACATGCGGCGCCACTTTCAGCAGGCCACGGCTCAACAGGGGATTGAGCACCGTGCGCGTGAGACCGACACGGGCGCCCTGCTCACGCGCCAGGATGGTAAGCGTCTCCTGCGCGGCATCGCGGCCCAGCGCAAACGCCGCGCTGCCGGCAAAGCCGGAAAGCTTCCAGTCGTGCAGCTCCAGCGCCGCCACCAGCGGAATCAGCAGGCCATCGCCACCACCGGCGGCCACATGCAGGTCCTGCACCGCGCGTGCACGCATGCCGCCGTCGCACAAGGCCTGCACCACAGGTTCAAGCCTTGCCTTTTCGCCACTGAAGATCGCGGGCGTCAGCGGCGGCAGGTAAAAGGCGATGCCAGCCGGATCATCTTTACCCGGTAATGGCGACTGGTAACTGATGAAGGTGATGAGACCCTGCACCAGTTGCGCCGGATCGGCGAGCTGTTCACGCACCAGCGCCGCGTCCTCCGGCCCCGGCTGCAGACAGACCACCGTTGCCTTGCCGGCACGCGCCAGTACGTCGCGCATGAGTGGCGAACGCAGGGCATCGGAGGAAGTGCATATCCATATCTGGTCCCAGGCACATGCCGCCACGTGATCCGGCTCCGTGACCAGCTGATAGCCCTGCCAGACTTCGTGACGGGTGCGCAGATGTCCCAGGCGATGCAAAGGCATGCCAGCCTCCAGCGCCACCCGATGCGCCGGTTTCACGAAAAAGCTGACCTCATGGCCAGCCGCCGCCAGATGACGGCCGTAGACCTGTCCCACCGCTCCCGCGCCTATGAGGAGAATCCGCATGTTCATCATCCTGTCCTGTCGTGTTTTCGCCCGGTCCGGCGAGGTGTGCCCATGCTAGCAAGAGACGTTGATAGTTTGACAAGTATCGAAGTGTCAAATACCGTGTCTTCCGACGAAAAGCCCGGCCCCTTCTTCCAGCCCCTGCGCAGGAAGGAGCCCCTATGCGCCACCTGAGGAGAACCACCATGACTGCATCCCCCTCCCTTCTCGCCACCGTCATCACCGGCGCCTCCGGCGGCATCGGCGAAGCCCTGGCCCGCCGCCTGGCCGCCGAGGAAAAACAGGCCCTGGTACTGGTGGCGCGGCGCGCCGGGAAACTCGCGGCACTGGCCGATGAACTGCAGGAAACCCATGGCCTGCGCGTGGAGGTGATCGCGCTGGACCTGGAAAAACCCGGCGCGGCAAAGACGCTGGTGGATGAGGTGGCCGCACGCGGCCTCGCCATCGACACCCTCGTCAACAATGCCGGCTTCGGCCTCAACGATCCCTTTGCCGACATGCCGCTGGCACGCATACAGGGCATGATGCAGCTCAACATGGTGGCGCTCACGGAACTCTGCCACGCCGTGCTGCCGGGCATGCGGGCACGCCATCAGGGCCGCATCATGAATATCGCCTCCGTCGCCGGCTTCCAGGCCTGCCCGCGCTTTGCCGTCTACGCCGCCACCAAGGCCTTCGTGCTGAATTTCACCGAGGCGCTGGCCGTGGAAGAACGCAAGAACGGCATTCTGGTGACGGCCGTCTGCCCCGGCGCCACCAACACGGCCTTCCATGACGTGGCCGGCAACCATGGCACCTTCGTGGAAAAAATCATGGATTCGCCGGAAACCGTGGCTGCCAGCGCCCTCAATGCGCTCAATGCCGGCAAAGCCGTCATCGTGACCGGCCTGCTCAACAAACCCCTGCCCTTCTTCCTGCGCCTCGTGCCACGCGGACTCGCCACCGTTGTCGCCGGCATCCTGGTACAGCGCGAGAAAAATGCCTGAACCGGACAGCAGGAAGCACGGCATCACCCTGGGCTTCGCGGCTCCAGTAATGGAGCCAAGAGCAAACACCCCGGCCAATCCGGCTTATTTGACAAATGTCAAATAAGCCAATACCGTGCGCGCCCTCAAGGAGCATCTCCACGGCGCCAGGAGGCCGGCATGTCCCACGCTTCATCCCATCATTTCCACCTTGCCACCGTCATCACCGGCGCCTCCAGCGGCATCGGTGAAGCCCTGGCCCGGCGTCTGGCCTCCGAAGAAAGACAAACCCTGGTACTGGTGGCACGCCGTAGCGAAAAGCTCACGGCACTGGCCGACGAATTGCGCAAGGCCCACAGCCTGCGCGTGGAGGTGATCACGCTGGACCTGGAAAAACCCGGCGCGGCACCCACCCTCCTCAAAGAGCTGGCCGGGCGCGGCCTGAGCGCCGACACCCTCATCAACAATGCCGGCTTCGGCATCAATACGCCCTTTGCCACGGCGCCGCTGGATCGCACCCGGGCCATGATGCAATTGAACATGGTCACGCTGACCGAGCTCTGCCACGCCGTGCTGCCTGCCATGCACGAGCGCCAACGCGGCCGCATCCTGAACGTGGCGTCCATACTCGGCTTCCAGGCCTGCCCGCGTTTCGCGGTCTATGCCGCCAGCAAGTCCTTCGTGCTCAGCTTCAGCGAAGCACTGGCCCGGGAAGAAAGAAAACACGGCGTCCGCGTGACCGCCGTCTGTCCCGGCTCGACGCGCACCGCCTTCCACGATGTAGCCGGCAACAACGGTACTTTTTCCAAGCGCATCATGAATTCGCCGGATACCGTGGCCGCCAGCGCCCTACAGGCCCTGCGCAACGGCAGGGCCGTCATCGTGCCCGGTATTTTCAACAAGCCCCTGCCCTTCCTGCTGCGCTTTTGTCCTCGCCCCATTGCCGTTTTCATTGCCGGGCTGCTCGTGCGCCGCAAACAAGCTGCATAGCCCGGCAAGCACAGCGGCGAATCCACGCAGTGCAGAAAATCTTGCCGTGAACCGGCTCCAGGCCATGGCCTCCCGATGAAGCCGGCTGGTCGTGGAAATGAGGGAATGCGGATTTCCGTGGTAAAAAATCGTAGCTATATATTTAAAAAAAACGCGCACCTTTGATACAGCGTCATTCACGCGCAAGCGGGAATCCCAGAATGCTTAGCAGAGCTTTAAACAGAGAGATTATTCGCTGCGCTTAGCCTCAGCTGTTCAACGCACTTCGTGCTTTTGTCCCGCTTTCGCGGAAATGATGGGTATTGGGTTTTTATGTATATAGCCCGCAAGGAAATGGCGGCCTGGAAGCCGCCCTTAATTTCAGGACTTTACATAATCAACTGCCCTGGGCCCTGGAGCCGTCATTCCTACGAAAGCGGGAATGACGGCTCAGTGGGGAACTCATGCATGTAAATCCCTTCTTTTACCGCGCTCAATAACGCTGGGTTTGCGTATCAAGCTTGGCACGATCAGCATCGTGCTTTTTCTCCATATAGTCTTCCTGGGCCTTCTGGCTTTTTTTGAGGTTCTTGCGGACATCCTTGTTGCCCACTTTTTCACGCTCCGCCTCATGCCTTTCTTCCAGATAGTTTTCCTCAGCCTTTTGCTGATCCTTCAGATGGCTCTTGGCATCCTTGGTGGCTTTTTCGGCATCCCGGGTGGCTTCCTTGTTGGCCTTGCGTGCCTCCTTCTGCTGGTCATCAAGACGGTCACGCTGCGCTTCGGTGGCATTGTTTTCCGGAATGGAAGAGGGATAGGTCTGTGCCATGGCGGGCATGGCCACCACCAGGGCACCAGCCAGTGCAAGAAATGAAAGCTTCATGAGACTGCTCCTGTGTCGGATTGAACAGTGCCTTGCCGGCACCTGATCAAGTCAAACAAAGCCGCAGGGCATTGTGATTTTCAGTTCGTTGCGAAGCTGTGACGCGGTGTTAGCCATGTTAACCGGCAATAGCTTGCAAGCGGCCGGTGTAGCAAAACCGTGAGCATACGGGCCTCTTCAGGAATTCAGGCGGCCACCGGCTTTTTGCCTCTGATGCTCAATCCTTTATCGCCTGCGCCACCGTATAGGTCTTGCCCTGCTTGAGCTTGTCGTAATTGCCGAAGACTTCCTTGAAGGTGCGGGCGATGAATTCGCGCAGACCGTTGATGGTCACCACCACGAAGCGGCCACCGGGCTTGAGCCTGTCATAGGCATCGAAAAGATAAAGATAGTGCTGCTCGTTACCGACCTTGGCTGGCAGATTGGAGACGATGAGATCGAATTTGTAGTCCTTGGGAATCTGGTTGAAGCCATTGCTGAGAAAGACTTCCGTATTCGCCAGCTTGTTGCGCTCGCAATTCCTCTTCGTGTAATCCACGGCCACGAAATCCTTGTCCACCATGACCGATTTCCCTTGCGGCGCCAGCTTTGCCAGCGTCATGCCCAATACGCCGTAACCGCAGCCCACATCCAGGCAATCATCCGAGGCATTTATCTCCAGATGGTCCAGCAAGAGACGCGAGCCTTCATCAATGCTGCGCGGGGAGAAAATTCCCCAGGTGGTGTGGAAATTGAATTCGCAGCCGCGCACGCTTTCCGTGAACACAATGTCCTCGCGCCAGCGTTTGACGGTGGCGGCATCGGGGGCAGTGAATTTTTTTTCAGTCATTTCTGGTTTCTCCCCCTCTCCTTTGGGACATTGTGCCCCTTGAGGGTAGAGGGTGGGGGTAAGGGCCGGACCTTAAAGTGGTGGCGACTTTGAATATAGAAAATTGCCCCTCACCCTGCTCTCTACCCTCAAGGGGCACAATGTCCCAAAGGGAGAAAGAATGAAGGGCTGGCAGACAATTAAAGGCTGTAATCCAGAATCAGCGGTGCATGGTCGGAAAACTTCTCGCCCTTGTAGATGCTGGTGCCTTTTATCTTGTCTTTCAGGTCAGGCGTGACGATGTGGTAGTCGATGCGCCACCCCACGTTCTTGGCATAAGCCTGGCCGCGATTGCTCCACCAGGTGTATTGCTCGGCCTCCGGGTTCACCACGCGGAAGGCATCCACCCAGCCGGCTTCGTCGAAAAGCTCGGTCAGCCAGGCGCGCTCGTGCGGCAGGAAGCCGGAATTCTTGAGGTTGCCCTTCCAGTTCTTGAGGTCGATTTCCTTGTGCGCGATGTTCCAGTCGCCGCAGACGATCATGG
>JASLCO010000382.1 GCA_030146505.1 Moraxellaceae bacterium | reverse complement strand
GAAAAAGTCCATGTACCCCCAACCGCACTGCATATTTCATACTCAGTGGCTGGCGAATCAGTAGAGCCCGTTAGGACTGGGCCATACCATCCGGTAGAGGCGACTCTCGAATCAGCTCCGGGTGACAATATAAGCGAGGTAGGCGATGCACTTCCCGCAAAAATCGCCATTGAAACACTGCTTACTCCGCCACTTGTAATAGTGACATTCCCTGTTCCAGCTGTTGTTTGCACAATCGGTGCGCTGTATATCCAAAAGTGATCTGAACCACAACTGGCATAAAGGTTAACCAGTGTAGTTGGATACATGGTTGTAGACAGAGATACACCACTCGTAAAAATTGCAATTGGATTCAACGTTCTTGAGACCCCCCCAGAGAAGCCTCCGCCCGAAATAGCAGTGCCAACGGTATATCTGACAGCGCCATACCTGTTCGTAGTTGTTATAATTCCAACATCAAGATATTCAACTTTTATATATATTGCCAAAGAAGGATGCTTGAAGACCTTGTATCCACTGACTGTGACGGCAGTGGTTGTTGCTATTGTTACTTGTGTTTGGCCAGAGGTAGGAGTTCCCGTTACCCATACCCCCGCCTGCCCACTAAAGTCTGTATTTGAGCATTGCGTCATTCCACAGCCCAAAAAAGCACTATCAATGGCTGTATACATGGCCACTAATGCAGCAGAACTATTTGCCTGGCTGTCACGAAAAGAGATTGTGCTGGTGTAATTACCCATTCTCTTACTCCTTCAGCTCACCCATAGGGGTTTCATTAGGCCAATGGCCCTTTGCGGCATGCCACTCACAGTATTTTTCATAAAGGTCTTGGCCAGCGCCATTCATCTGTACAAAGGCAATGGCATGCTGCTGGGCATCCTTGCTACAACAATCATTTAGTTTTTCAGCTGCGAACATCTGAAAAGGGGGAAGCGTAATGAGCCTTTCCCAGTTGATGGCCTGCTTGGCAGAAAATCCGTCAAAGCCGATGACGCCTACCCTTATGGTAGGCGGCTTCTGTTGTTCATTCTCTTTCATAAATATGCACTCATGCGCAGAAGGCCCGTACTGGCACGGGCCGACAGGTTCAGACCTTGAAAATCTTGTTGGTGCCGTTATCCCAGGTGACGATGATGTCACCACCGTTGGGGGTGATCGGCAGTCCGGTGGCCGTGTCGATATAGGCAATCAACGGACTGGTACTTTCAGTACCGGTATCCTTGTAAATCACAATGGCCTCAATGGATGCCCCGCTCACACTGGTAAACGTGACATCTGCCGCATCTGCCGCCCCGCCCGTAGTGCTCTTGCTGGTGAGCGTGACAGGGCCGGCAATACGTGCCGAACCGGAAATGTCCGACAGGTATTCGTGGACGGCGGTATTGGGTGTATAGGCACCCGTATCAACCAGGATGACCTTCAGTGTGTCGGTCAGCCAGTTGATTTGCCCCTCTAGGAACCGCTTTCTGGCGGCGTCAAAGAGTGTGTTGGCCATGAGTGTTCTCCGTCTTTCGTTGGAGACGCACTCATGCGCGCCGTTGAATGAATGATTTTCTTCTTCTCGTCAGCCTTGATGACGAGCCGTGCTGTCTGACCCGACTTTTGCTCCAGCTGGATAGTGGTGCCGTCGATAATCAGCGTGTCGCCGCGCTTGAGGTCAACATGGCGCCTAGTGGCAGTCATGGCAAAAACGCCTCCACGCGGTGAGGTACATCCTCACGAGTGATACGGCGCAGATCGGCATCAGGGCGAATGCCGAAGTAGCGGGTGAACTCCTGTTCGGCAGCATCCGCGCGGCTGGCGTCGAAAAATTCGGTGTCCGGGATGCTGAATGCCCTGTAAAGCGCCCACTGGATCAACTGGATGTGGTGTGCTTCGTGTATCTCTGGTTGATCGTCGTCTTCCTCCATGTCTTCCATGGGGAGGCGATAGCCTTCCAGTAAAAGAGTGCCAGCAACGCTCGGGGTTGGAGCCAGGCGTATGTCCTTGTCGCTCTGGATGCCAAATTCTGGGGCGCTATTGCGGTCGCGCCAGTCACACACATTGCGGTCAAGCCAGCCGGTGGAGGTCAAACGAACAGCGCAACGGCTCGTGAAGCCATCCTGACGGAATGCGCAGTGGGTGATTTCATACAGTTTGACATGCAGTGGGTAGACGGCTGTGCCTTCCACTACGGCAATCTCGCACACATCTGTATCCGCGCTTTCATGAATAAGGCGGCCACGGATGGCCGCCTCGCGCTCGGCGTCATTCAGGAAATCGCGCAACTCGTCATCCGTAACAAAGTACGGCTCAACCTTGTCGTTGGCCGCAATACGGTAACGAGCGATGAGGTCGGCCAGAGTCATGCAACACCAAACTGCTCAAGGTGCTTGGCGATAGCTTCCTGCATCGTCTCTGCCTTCATCGTCTTGGGGAGCTTGAGGCCAATGCACTTTTGGGCAGCAAACTCAACCAACGCATCCTTGTCGGTCATCGTGCGAACCTGCGTGATGATGTCGAATACC
>JASLCO010000393.1 GCA_030146505.1 Moraxellaceae bacterium | reverse complement strand
GATGACGGCGCCGCTGCAGCCGCCGACGCCGACGATCACCGTGACCGTCACTCGGCGGGCCGCGGATCCCGCACGACGCCGCCGCTTGATTCGCATGCTGTCGATCCTGATGGACAAGCCCACCCCGCCGCGCGACGCTGACCGTCCATGACCGCGCGAGACGTTTTCATGAAGGGGCAGGTCGTTGTCGCGACGAGCGGCTGCGACGAAGCTGGGCATTTCCCCGCCGGGGTGACGGGAATCGTGGTCGGCTTCTCTAAGAGGGCCGACTGCATTCGCGTGCTCGTAGATGGGTATCAATCTGCGGTGTCCTACAACATGTCGAAGTGGCGAGCGGCGACCACATCCGATCCTCGCCGCTCGCACGATCCTGCGATCCGTCAGCATGACGGTCTACGTCATTCGGGCCCGACGCAATAGCCATGCGCGCCGTCTGCTACGCACGCGTGTCTAGCGCGGGGCAGCGCGAGCGCGAGACCATCGCGTCGCAGCTGCGCGTGTTGCCGGAGTTCGTCGCGCGAATGGGCTGGGAGCTCGTCCGCCCCGTCGACACATACGTCGACGACGGGCGCTCGGCTACCGCCGGCAAGCTCGAGAAGCGAACGGGGCTCGCGGCGCTTCTTCGTGACGCGGCGCTCGGTCACTTCGACGTCGTCGCTGTCGTTGACCTTGATCGCCTCTCGCGCAGCGAACGCCACGCCGAGCGCGGCATGATCATCGGCGCGCTGCAGGAGGCGGGGGTACGTGTCGCGACATCGATGACCGGAGAGGTCCTCGATCTCGACACGGATCACGGCGACCTGATGGTCTCGTTCCGCGGCTACCTCGCCGCGGCGGAGAGCCGGAAGAAGTCGCAGCGCATCCGCGAGGGCAAGCTGCAGGCGGCGCTGCGCGGCCGCAAGATCACCGGACGCGATCCGTACGGGCTACGGTTCACGAGGCCGAGCTCGTGGTCGCTACACCCCGAAGAGGCCGCCATCGTGCGCGAGCTGTACGAGCGCGTGGCGAACGGCGAGAGCTGCTATGCGTTGGCCGACGACCTCAACGCCCGCGGCATCCCGTACCACGGGCTGAAGGGCAACACGCGGTGGCAGCGCGGCCGCCTCTACGACCTGATTATCTCGCGGCACACGGTGGGCGAGTACATGGCGCACGAGGCGCAGCGGATCATCCTGAACGTCCCGCCGATCGTGACCGAGGAGCTGTGGCAGAAGGCGCAGGACGCGCTCACGGCGAATCGGAAGACCGCGCTGCGCAAGACGAAGCACCTATACCTGATCGAGGGTCTTGCTCGATGCGGTGCGTGCGGCGCGAAGATTGGCGTTCGTGCCGGCTACCTGCAGAAGGGCAAATGGGGACGCCCGCCGCTGTACGGCTGCCTGAACCGCTTCCACCTGCGCAAGGTGAACCCCAACTACTGCTCGGCGCCCTGGCTGCCCGTGGAGGCTGTGGACGCGCGCGCGTGGGCGGCAATCTGCCGCGAGCTCGAGGATCCCGAGCTTCCTCAGGCGCTCGCCGCGGATCGGCTCGAGCGTGCCGCCGATGCACGCGACTGGACGCGGGACGCGGAGGGCTACCGATCGCACCTCGCGCGACTCGACAAGATCGCTGCCGATCACCTGGCACGCTACCGACGCGGGATCCTAACCGACAAGGACCTCGATACGGAGATGACCGCCCTGCGCCGTGAACGCGCAGCTGTGAGCGCGCAGCTGCGGACCGCCGAGCGCGGAAGGGGCTCCACGATCAGCGCGCAGGCGCGCCTGCAGGAGGCCACGGCGACGTTGGAGCGCTTCCGTTCCGTGATGGCCGACGCGACGCCTCAAGAGCGCCGGGACATCATCTTGGCGGTCGTCGATCCCGGCGGCATCGTGTTCAAGGGGACCGATCTGCACGTCGAGCTGCTGCTCGAGCGGCCCGCAAGTGCCCGATTTGACGATAGTGCTCCCGTCGCCGTGCCACTTTCGTCACCCGGCGACGAGAGCTATCTGCGAATCCGCCTAGTTGCGTGACCGATCAGCCCCACCGCGTAGGCTCCTCTCGTGACCCGGCTCGCCCTCCCCAACGATCCCGACGCGGTGATCGACCTGGTCGAGGACGTCGAGGTCGACGCCGGCGAGCTCGAGCGGTTCGCCTCGCGCGGCGGCGTGATCCTCGAGCACGGCCACCGGGTCACGGTGATCGGGGGACGCCAGCGCAAGGGCTATCTCAGCAGCGGTCGTGGCTGGTCGCGCTACGCGCGCGGGCGCCGCTAACGCTCGGCGTTTGAATTCTCGTGCTTGACAAATTCAAGCGCAGGCCCCATCGTCTCTCTTGTCGACGCGAGAGAGCGTCGGTCCTGCCGAGATGGTCTCGGCAGCTCTAGGAGACCCGACATGACGATCACGATCGAGACCCTTGTGACCCGTCCCCGTAGCACTGACACTGGCGTCCGCGACGGCGTCGACTACGACGCCAAGGTGCGCATCACCGACGCGTCCGGCACGCGCGTCCTCGACGGCGAGCTAACCTACGCCCCCGACAGCTACTCGGGTGAGCTGGTCCCGTACGGCCCGGCGGTCGATTACTGGATGTCCGGCCGCCTGATGGCCTCGCTCAGGGCGATCGGCGGCGCGGTCGAGCGTGCGATCATCGAGTCGCTCGCTGGCGGCAAGGGATTCGAGACGATCGAGGTAACGCTGTGAGCGGCTACATCACCTGGGGATCGCGCCTCGGTCGCGGAGACCTCGCGTGATGCTGCCCATCCTCGCCGCGAGCATTCAGCTCGATCTCGTCGACCACGGCGACGACGTGACGGCCTACGCCGAGGTCCGCGAGGGGCGCACGCGGTACGTCTGCCAGGTCGACGCCAATCGCGCGGCCTGGTATCGGCGCGAGCGCAGCGGCGATGTCCTCGTCGACCGCGGCGAGGTCGCCATCGTGGTCGGTGCGCCGATCTGCGCAGCCGCCGAGGCTGCCGCGCGAGCGCTGCTCCGACGGTAGTCGCTGCGGCCGGAGAACTGAACGGGATAGGAATGCCACCCATCCTCACAACGCCTCAATGGAGCCGACCGCAGCGACAAACCCAGGAGACCATAGATGGCACCACCGATCAAGACAGCAGAGACCCTCCGAGCCCGCATCGGCGACCAGCGCCGCAAGGGATACGACCCCACGCTCCTCCTCCGAGGCATCGAGCTCGATGACCTTGAGGCGCTTGCGCGTGAGGTGATGGACTCGAGCAAGCGCGCAAGCGGCGGCCGGCTTGCTGACGCTGGACTCGTCTACGTCACGCTCGCCGCGGCCCGCGAATTCGGCGCCGTCGAGCGCATCCACGACGATGAGGAGGCACGGCGAGAACTAACCGAACTGCTCGCCGACGCAAAACAGAGCGCGACCGATCCCGACAAGTGGCGAGCGCAGTCCCGCGCGACGGGCCTCGACATCACCGCGCGCGTGCGCCGCGACGGCAAGCTGATGGTCGTCACGGCGACGCACACGCGCGACGTCGGAGGGCGCCGTGGCTAGACGAGTCCGCGCGAAGCAAAAGCCCGCCCGCGGCGGCGCACGCAAGGGCGCCGGCCGACCGCCCAAGTCGCCCGAGGATCGCGTGCAGCGCGCGACGCTCTCGGTTGGCCTGCCGATCGAGCTGCACGAGCGACTGATGCGCGCTGTCACCGAGCGCGAGGAGAGCGCTGGCGCCATCGTCCGCGCCGCGCTCGAGCGCGAGCTCGGCTAGCCACGGTTCGACGGCCTACCGATCATGCGCGAGGGCAAGCCGTTCCTGCGGCTCGAACTCGCTGAACAGCGTGCACTGGAACTGGAAGTCGAAGCGCCACGCAGGCGCGCCGCCGCGCCAGCGTCGCGTGAGGCCGAACCGACGAGGTAGAGCGGCCCCCCCGTATGCCGGCAATCGCGCTCGGCGTGGTCGCGTCGCTCACTGCGCCTCGACCGCGGCGTCGAGCTCGCGGCCGCTGGCGAAGCCGTGCTCGCGGAGCGCGCGCATCGTCCCGAGCCCGGCGATGCCGTCGACCGTGAGCTTTGGGAATGGCAGCGGATAGCTCGCCCCCATCGCGTTGAGCTTGCGCTGGCGCCGGCGCCATACGTCGAGGTCCTCGCCGCGCGCGAAGTCCAGGCGCTCGTAGCCAGCGAACTCGAGGTACCGGAAGATCTCATCGCCCGGATCCCCGCGGCCGCGACTGGTCGTGTTGTCGCGGTGGCCGAGCACGCCCACGCAGTTGCTGAGGTCGTAGTCGGTGCGGTCCGCGTAGCGGTGCACCTGGCCGCGACCGAGCGGTCTCTCGCGGTACGCCGTCGGGATCTGGCGCGGGATCGAGAGGTGCTCGCACAGCGCGTCGACGAGCCGCACCGCCGACGCGAGCGCCGCCTCGTAGATGACGCCGCCAGCCTCCTGGTAGATCTCGATCCCGATCGACCAGTCGTTGCTCGCGGTCGCATGGTACGCCGCCACCCGCGCGAGATCGCCGAGGCACGCTACGGTGCCATCGCTGTCGACAACGAGCTGCGCGGCGCTCTGCTGCTTGCCGTCGGGGTCGTCGTACCAGTAGTCAGCCGTGCGCTTGTCGCGCCCGCTCGGGCCCGCGCCAGGGAGCACGTGCTGCGGCCACGCGCCCTTCGTCGTGTGCAGGATGATCTGACGGATCCACGTCGAGCGTCGCGTGGCGTAGTCGCGCGACGAGAGCCGACACCACGAGGCCGTGGTGGGGTTGTCGATCACGAGACCCTCGACGGGGATCACGACGCCGGCGATCAGCAGGCCGCCGCGGGTCATCGCGTCGCCTCGCGGGCCGACGTGTGGTGCTCGCACATGGGACACCCGCACAGCGAGCCTTCGTCGGCGCTCTGGTACGTCGCCTCGAAGATGTCCCGCTTGCACGGGTACGCCTCGCCCTTAATGCCGATGATCAGCATGTCCTCGCGGGTCATGCGATGCGTGCCTTCGAGCGTCGTGATGAGGTAGCAGTCGTCGTTCTCGTGCGTGACTGCACGACCGTTTATCTCGAACGACCACGGCATACCGTTGACGATGTTCGTCGTCGACGCGCGGCCGAGTTCGACCATCTCGTCGAAGGTCAATGCATCGATCACGACGGGCTTCTTGCGGAACTTCACAGCACACCGCCGGCGAGCTGGTAGTGCGACCCGCCCCACGCCGCGCGCTGCTCCTCCCAGCCGCGAGCGAGCGAGACCGGGTCCCACTGCAGCGGGCTGGACATCGGCGCATCGGCGCGCGGCTTGGGCGGGCGCATCGCCTCGGCGATCACCGACGCGAGCACGCACTGCGCCGCCGGCGTCTTGAGGCTGCGCGCGGTGTCCTTGATCGGCGTCCAGTCCACGGAGCCATCGGGCGAGGTCGCGTTGCGCACGACGTTCGCGACCGCCGGGCCGAACGTCGCCACGGCATCGGCGGCCGCGGGCGCGAGGCAATCGATCGTGTCGGCAGCGACGCGGCCCGCGCGTTCCTGCGCGCCAGCGCAGCCGCCGGAGCACGCGGCGCCAAGCAGCGCACAGACGAGGGTAAGGGCGAAAATCGACGAGTTCATTTTCTTCGGCATGCTGGTCTCCTAGGTGGTTCGTTTGCGCAGCTCGTCCATGAGCTGGTCGTGAATCGCGAGTTCGAACGGCGTGAAGCACGTGCGACACAGCGGCTGCGGCCCGGCGTAGGTCTCGACGCGGAGCGATTGGCCGAGGCGGTAGAGCGGCAGCCCGCACGCGGTCATCGAGATGTCCGGCGTGCGCCGATGCCAGGCTCCGTCGTCGTGATGCACCTGCATGGTCAGCTCTGGGTCCTCGTGGACATCGACGACGATCGTGTCGGGCTCGTACGCGGTGATCGTGGCCATCCGTCAGCGCTCCTTGTCGTGGTGAGTGCCGGGGCGCGGCGCGCGCAGCCCGCGCGAGAGCTCGCGGCGCTTGAGCTCGCGCAGCTCGTGGATGTCGGTGGTGTCTTCGACGTCGAACTCACCAACCGGAACAGGCTGCAGCTGGAGACCGCGGGGCGGCGTGGTCTCTTGCTTGCGGCGGACGTCGCGGCGCCTCGACTGCTCGGTCTCGGCCTCCATCATCACGCGCATCTCGAGGAGGTGCTCGGTCTGCTGGCGTTGGATCTCTGCGACTTCACGCCGCGACTTGCGCCACTCGCTCACGATGTGGCGGACGGTCGCGAACGCGCCGCCGCTCCCAACAACGAGCGCGAGCCATGCCTCGGTGGTCATCTACGGCCCCGAGGGTGCGGCGGCGCGACGCTAGCGGCCTAGATTTGCGAGGGGCGCGTGTACCATCGGGCGATGCGCTATCTACTCTTGGCGGCGGCGGTATTGGCGGCCTGCAAAGGGGAACCGTCTGCACCAACTAAGGAGAGCCACCGGCCTGCATGGTGCCCGCGAACGGACGCGAAGGATCCACCACCTTGCATACGGATGGACACCAAGGAAGCGTGCGAGCGAGACCACGGCAACGCGGTTGAGTGCGTCCCGCTAGATGTCTTCGCCTGCTACGAGCCCATCGCGAGCAGCGACCGAGAATACTGCTTCCCGACCCTGGTCGCATGCGAGCGCGATCGTGACCGGGCCGTCTCCGCGATGCTCAAGCAACGCGGAGATCAGGTCGGGCCGTGTACGCTCTACCGCACGAAGCGCACCCCGTAGCCTGCGGGGCCGGCCGGCCTTACTCTCCGGGCATGCGCACGATGTTGATGCTGATGGCGGCGATGGCGGGCTGCACGGACCCCAAGAACCCGCACGTGATGTCCTATGACGACTGCCTGCAGCTGTGGAGCCCAGGCGGGCGAGGCGAGATGCTCTGCGAGACCGGTTGCGCAGCGGGACCCGCAAGCCCGCCGGTGATCAAGGAGGGAGAGTGCGGAGGCAGAAGCCCGGCGTTTGTCGTGGAGTACGACGGTCAGCGAGGAGCCTGCCTGCCCGAGCAGAAGCGCTTGTTCAACGATGATCGGCTAACGCTCGTGATGGTCTGGCACGACTGCTAGGTCAGGTACTGGTACAGCGACACCGCGTGCGTCGTGACCGTGCCGCTTGCGCCCGCGGCCTCGTGGAGATCGTACTTCGCCACGCTCGCCGGCAAGTAGCCAGTGGTCGTGTACCAACCGGCCGAGGTGCCGACCGCTACCGTGAGCAACGCGGTTCCGGCCGAATTCTTGAGCGTCACGGAGCCATTGCTCGTGGTCGCCTGGCCGTAGACGGCCATTGTCACCGGCACGCCAGAAGCCGCGAGCCGCTTGGTCGAGCGCTCGGTCAGGTCGAGCGTCGCGCCTGGCGTGCTCGTCGAGACCGTCGTCGACGTCCGATCGATGACGTTGCGCGGGGTCGTTGCTGCATACGCGACGATCCCATTGGCGCAGCTCCACAGCTTGGCTGCGCCGTGCTTCCACACGCCGGTCGCGACCGTCGCAGCGTCGGCGCGATCCGTCGACAGGATCGGCGAGAACGCGCCGAAGTCTTGTGCCGCGTAGCCGTTCGCGGTCGTCGGTTGGCGCGACACCTCGTACACGCAGCACGAGATGCACCTCGAGCCGCTCTGCACGACCTCGAGGCGAAGGTCGGTATCCGGAGGGATGTTCGCGGGCAGGTTCACGCTGGGCTGCATCAGTGTGAGCGTCGCGCTGCCCCACTCGTTCGGCGCGACCGCGGGCGCAGTCGCCGAATAGCCGAAGTGAAACGCGCACTGGCCGATCGTGGTGCCTGACGTGTTCTTGACGACGAGCTGCACGTACGGATCTGCCGACGGCGTGTCCTGGCGCGTGCAGAGGAACATCACGACGACGCGATACGCGAATGGCGAGCTATGCCACTGCGCGCGCCAGCCGTAGGCCGTGCCAGCGGTCGGCACTGCGTCGACGTTTGTGCCGAAGCGCGCGATCTCCTGCGTGAGCCACCGGCCGCCGAGGTTCGCCTGCAGCGCGAGCTCGGCCATCAGCTCGGCGTCGGGCTGCTTGCCGTTCTGCACGAACCGTCGTGCCTGGATCGGCGGACGCGCGTTGTTGGGGATCCAG
>JASLCO010000165.1 GCA_030146505.1 Moraxellaceae bacterium | reverse complement strand
CACTACCAGATGCCGGCGCTGCTGGCGGAAAACGCGGACCTGATTGCCACGCTGCCGACGCGGGTGGCGCGTTTGCAGCTTTCCAATCCGCGTCTTGTCATCAAGGAGCCACCTTTCCACATCCCGGAATTCGAGCTCAAGATGGCCTGGAGTCCGCTGCTGCATCACAACGCCGCGCACCGTTGGCTGCGCCAGCTCATCATGTTCACGGCGCAGCAGATCATCGAACGGGAAGAAGCGCAGGCGCGTGAATCCCCCGCACGGCCCGTGATTCCGGCACTGCCGCCGCTGGACCGGGATTGAGGCCGGGCGTAGCCGTAGGGCATGTCCGGGTGATGACTGCGGAGTCCACCTCTCTGCGGGCCACCGGTATTTTCCGCCTGCGCTGAAACGCGGAATTGGCTAGAATGCCGGCCTGTTTTTTCCGGGGTGTCGGCGACATCTGGCGTTGGCATTCATTTCCGAGTTGCGTTGGCTGCCTGCGTTTCTGGCAGGCGGGCCGATGCGCTTTTCTACCTATGAGGCATACGACATGAGCGAACGCATCAAGCATGGCGATCTTGAAATCGCCAAGGAACTCTACGATCTGGTGGCCAATGAAATTGCCCCGGGCAGCGGTGTAGACGCCGCCACGTTCTGGACTGCCTTCGCCAATGTCGTTGCCGAGCTCGCGCCGAAAAACAAGGTACTGCTCGCCAAGCGTGATGAATTGCAGGCAAAAATTGATGCCTGGCATCGTGCCAATCCCGGCTTCGACAAGGCCGCCTACAAGGCCTTCCTGACCGAAATCGGCTACCTCGTGCCGGAAGGTCCGGACTTCCAGATCAGCACCCAGAATGTGGACGAAGAAATTGCCACGCTGGCCGGCCCGCAGCTCGTGGTGCCCGTGCGCAATGCGCGTTATGCCCTGAACGCGGCCAATGCCCGCTGGGGCTCGCTGTATGACGCGCTCTACGGCTTCGATGTGATTTCCGAAGAAGGCGGTGCGGAAAAGGGCAAGGGCTACAACCCCGTGCGCGGCGCCAAGGTGATTGCTTTCGCCCGCCAGTTCCTGGATGAAACCTTCCCGCTGGCCGAAGGCTCGCACGTGGACTCCACGGCTTACAGCATTGTTGATGGCAAGCTGGTGGTTTCCCTCAAGAGCGGCATCAAGTCCGGTCTTGCCCGTCCTGAACAGTTTGCCGGTTTCCTTGGTGATGCGGCTGCACCCACGGGTGTGCTGCTCAAGAACAACGGCCTGCATGTGGAAATCCAGGTGGATGCCACGCATCACGTGGGCAAGGACGATGCCGCCCATGTGAAAGACCTGCTGGTGGAGGCCGCTGTCACCACGATTCAGGATCTCGAAGATTCCGTGGCGGCCGTGGATGCCGAAGAAAAGGTCGAGGGCTATCGCAACTGGCTGGGCCTCGTTACCGGCACGCTGCAGGAAACCTTTGAAAAGGGCGGCAAGCCGCTGACCCGTAAAATGAATGCTGACCGCGTGTACAAGAACGCACAGGGCCAGGAATTCACGCTGCATGGCCGCTCCATGATGCTGCTGCGCAATGTCGGTCACCTCATGACCAATCCTGCCGTGCTGATGAAGGGCGAAGAAGTGTATGAAGGCATCATGGATGCGCTCATCACCGCCCTCATCACCAAGCGTGCGCTGACGGAAAAGCCTGCGCTGGTGAATTCGCGTGCCGGCTCGACGTACATCGTGAAGCCCAAGATGCATGGCCCGGAAGAAGTGGCGTTCAGCGTCGAGCTGTTTGCGGCAGCTGAAAAAGCCGTGGGTCTCGCGAAGAACACGCTCAAGATCGGCATCATGGACGAAGAGCGCCGCACTTCCGTGAACCTGAAGGAGTGCATACGCGCAGCCACCGAGCGTACCATCTTCATCAATACCGGCTTCATGGACCGTACCGGCGATGAAATCCATACCTCCATGGAAGCCGGCCCCGTCGTGCGCAAGGACGATGTGAAAAAGCAGGAATGGATTGCCGCCTACGAGCGCCGCAATGTCTCCATCGGCCTTGCCTGCGGTTTGCAGGGTCGTGCCCAGATCGGCAAGGGCATGTGGCCCAAGCCCGATGAAATGAAGGAAATGCTGGCTACCAAGCAGGCACATCCGAATGCCGGAGCCACCTGCGCCTGGGTGCCGAGCCCGACGGGTGCCACGCTGCATGCGCTGCACTATCACAAGGTGAATGTGAGGGCGCGTCAGGACGAGCTCAAGAATGTGCCGGGCGATGCCGTTGATGCCATCCTCAATCCGCCGCTGGCGCCCAATACCAACTGGAGCGATGCCGAAAAGCTCGCCGAGCTGGAAAACAATGCCCAGGGCATCCTGGGTTATGTGGTGCGTTGGGTGGACCTGGGCGTGGGCTGTTCCAAGGTGCCCGACATCAACAATGTCGGCCTCATGGAAGATCGCGCTACGCTGCGTATTTCCAGCCAGCACATTGCCAACTGGCTGCGTCATGGCGTGGTGAGCCGTGCGCAGGTGGAAGACGTGCTCAAGCGCATGGCCGTGGTGGTGGACAAGCAGAACGCCAATGACCCGCTTTACACGCCCATGGCGCCGTCTTACGACGGCATTGCCTACAAGGCCGCCTGCGACCTGATTTTTGAAGGTTGCACGCAGCCCAGTGGTTATACCGAACCGCTGCTGCATGCAGCCCGCCTGAAGCTCAAGGGCGAAGCCTGAGTTTTACGAGTTGAAAAAAAGGCCGCTGATGCGGCCTTTTTTTCGGAGCTTATGGCTCCCTTTGGCTCTCTTGTGCTCATGAGTTGTCGTTCCGGCGAAGGCCGGAATCCATGGTGCGGTGACAAAACCACTGTCGCATGGATCCCGGCTTTCGCCGGGATGACGAAGCCCTTAAAGAGCGCCATGTATAAATCCCTTTCGCTTTTCTCCCAGAGTGTTCGGTATTTCCCGTAGCTCGGGTTTCAGCCCGACACCAGCGTTTTCAGGTGTGAATTCATTCGCACAAGAATTTTCATTTTCCTGCTGAAAATGTCTCATCCGTACGACGTTTGATGCCGGCCACCAATTCAATGGCATCTTCCAGCCATTTCCAGAAACCGATCTTTTCCAGCACCGGATTCAGGTAGTTGGTGATCACGCAGTAATTCGTGTTTTTCTCGCCACGGTGGTGTTTGGCATGTTCGCGTGGTGTCTGCAGGATTTTGTTCTGCTGCAACCAGGTCACGAGGCGCGGATTTTCACGCGGCCCCTGGTGTGACCATTTATGGATCTGGTTGGCATTGATGGTGAGCAGCACGAAGAACAGCAGCCACAGGTTGAAGGTGTTTGTCAGCAGGCTGGCCAGTATCACTGCCAGACCGGTGAGCAGCAGGTCGCTGGAGCTTTCCCACCAGCTTTTTGTGATGAACTCGCGTGGTCTGGTGTGATGGCGCAGGTTTTCCTCGGCAATCTTGCCTATCACCGGCATGCCGGGCCGGGCATAGGCATCCTCCAGCCAGTGCACGAAGCCGGAAATGAAATCCGCCATGAACACCGTGAAGAAAAACTTGATGAGAAACATGATGTGCTCCTGCCATTTGGGTTTTGTCCTTGCCGTGCCGGATGGCGATGACGGCCTGGAAACGGGCGCAGGATGCAAAGGGCAGGGCGGAAAATAAATACTTGTAATGCATGGTATTGGATTGCGATACCTGATGGATTATTGTCCGGAACGAATCCTTCTCCCGCGATCATGGAGCCCGCGCATGGCCAGCTCTGAACAGTTGATCGGCACCCTGAAAAAAGTCCTGAAATCACGTGGCCGGACCTATGCCGACCTGGCTGCCGGCCTTGGCCTGTCCGAAGCCAGCATCAAGCGCCTGTTTTCGGAAAAGACCTTTACCCTGCAAAGGCTGGAAGAGATTTGTCGTCTGCTGGACATGGATATTTTCGAGCTGGCACGCATGGCGCGGGGCGAGTCCGAGACCCTGCGGCAGATGAGTGTGGCGCAGGAAGCATTGCTGGCCGGCGACCGCAAGCTGCTGGGTGTGTTTTACCTGCTGCTCAACAACCGCGAGATGGCGGACATCCTGCGCGATTACGAGCTGACCGAGCCCGAATACATACGCCTGCTTGTGAAGCTGGACCGGGCCGGCCTGGTTGAACTCTTGCCCGGCAATCGTGTACGCCTGCGCGTATCCCGGCAGGTACGGCACCGCTCCAATGGTCCGCTGCGCCAGAAGCTGGGAGAGGCCATGGTCAGCGATTTCCTCTCCGTGCGTTTTGACGAGCACGGTGGCCATTTCCGTTTTGAGGTGGGTGAGCTCTCTGCTTCTTCGGCGGCCATGCTGCAACGCAAGCTGGACAGGCTGGCCGCCGAGTTCTACGAGCTTTCCGAACTGGACACCCACCTGCCGCCGGAGCAGCGTTCGCTCTACGGTATTGCCCTGGGGCTGAGGCCCTGGAGCGGAGCTGCAGAAATCTCCGGCCTTAAACGCCGCAGCACAGGCGATGAAAAGAAGGGATAATTGCGCTCGCTTTTTTGTTCATGCAGATGCTTTCCATGCCCGAGAAAAAACAAATTGCCGTGATAGGCGGCGGCCCGGCCGGGCTCATGGCGGCAGAAGTGCTGGCAGCCGGTGGCATGCGCGTGGAAGTTTTTGATGCCATGCCCTCGGTGGGGCGCAAATTCCTGCTGGCGGGCGTGGGAGGCATGAACATCACGCATGCGGAGCCGGCGGCAGATTTTGTACGGCGCTATGGCAATCGTCAGGCCGAGGTCGGGCACTGGTTGCAGCAGTTTGGTGCCGGTGATTTGCGCAAGTGGGTGCATGGCCTGGGCATAGAAACTTTTGTCGGTTCATCACAGCGCGTTTTCCCGTGCGACATGAAAGCCGCGCCCTTGCTGCGAGCCTGGCTGCAGCGTCTGCGCGGGAATGGCGTGGTTTTTCACCAGCGCCATCGCTTCACCGGCTGGAGCGAAGACGACGAGCTCTGTTTTTCCACCCCGGATGGTGAACGCCGCTGCCGGCCGGATGCCACCGTGCTGGCGCTGGGTGGGGGCAGCTGGTCGCGCCTGGGTTCGGATGGCCGCTGGCTGCCCTGGCTGGCGGCGCGTGGCGTCGAAACATTGCCCTTGCAGCCCAGCAATTGTGGTTTTGATATTGCCTGGAGTGATTTCTTGCGCGAGCGTTTTGCCGGCAGCCCGCTCAAATCCGTGGTGGCGGTTTGCCAGGATGCGCACGGCCACGAAATACGGCGTGAAGGCGAATGCGTGATTTCGGCGCATGGCATTGAAGGCAGCCTGGTGTATGCCCTGTCGGCCGCCCTGCGGGATCGTCTCAATACTCATGGCGAAGCGATATTGACACTGGATCTGGCGCCGCATCGCAGCAAGGAGGCTTTGCAGCAGGCCCTGGCCAAACCGCGTGGCAAGAATTCCGTGGGTAATCACTGGCGCAAGACGGCGGGGCTGGATGGTGTGAAAGCCGCCTTGCTGCATGAAATATTGTTGCCGGCGCAATCTGCCGATGCCGCACGCGTTGCCGCGACCATCAAGGCCCTGCCATTGAAACTGTTGCGGGCACGCCCTCTGGACGAAGCCATCAGCACGGCCGGTGGCGTCGCATTGTCGGCGCTTGATCCGGCACTCATGCTCAAATCCATGCCCGGTGTTTTCTGTGCGGGAGAAATGCTGGACTGGGAAGCTCCCACCGGTGGTTATCTGCTGACCGCCTGTTTTGCCAGCGGGCGCGTGGCCGGGCAGGGCGTGCTGGACTGGCTGGCGGGGGCTGCCAGCCATGCCTGAGCCGGCCGGCAAGCCCTGGTTCCTGTATGTGCTGGAGTGCAGTGATGGCAGTCTTTACACCGGCATCACCGTGGATGTGGAAAAACGCTTTGCCGCGCATGTCCGTGGCAAGGGCGCACGCTATACACGCTCGCGGCCACCACAACGCATTCTTGCCGTGACACAGCACGAAGACCGTGCCAGTGCCTCGCGCGCCGAGCATGCCGTGAAGAAACTGACGCTGGAGAAGAAGCGGATTTTCTGTGCCGCGAACGCTTATGAAAAAAGCCCCTGAACGGGGCTTTTTTGTTGATCTTGCAGGAGCGGCTTTAGCCGTGAAGATAGAGCGGTTCGCGGCTAAAGCCGCTCCTACGGGCGTTTTTTCTGCAGTTTTACTGCGCGGTGAGGCCGACCTTCATGATGATCTTGCCGTCCGTGGCCTGAACAGTGACGGGTTCCAGTACGAAGACGCGGGCTTCTTCCACCTTGTCTTCATTCACGAGCTGGGTGCGCACGACACTGGCGCGGCGCAGGGCCAGCTGGCGCAGGTCGCCTTCCAGCACGGTTTCGCGGGCAATCAGTTCATCACGCAGCACCTTGGCGTAATTGTCTTCCGCCAGTTGCAGGGCTTCCCGGTTTTCTGCCTTGTCGGCTGCCGGCTTGAGACTGAGCGCGCGTTGCTGCTCCAGGGCCTCGCTGCCGAGCTTTTCCTTGTACATGGCCTCCAGCACCTTGCGTGGCTTGCCGTTGTCGCCCAGACGCGGCAGATAAACGGCATCGAATTTGGCGGTACGTATCGCCAGCGCGTCAGCCGCCGGATCAAAGGCACCACGGACTTCCACGCCCAGGGCCGGACGTTCGGCCAGGGCCTTGGCGAGCTTGTTGAGTTTTTCCGTTTCTTCCGGGGCCAGCGTGGTGCTGCCGGCGGGAAACACCAGGGAATCCAGATCGTTGTCGCCACCCACCATGCCGGCAATCAGCGAGAAGGGCGCGGTGGCGGCGCGGGTGAGCAGATTGAGGAAGGTTTTCCAGATGAGGGGAGCGACCTTGAACTGCGGATCATCAAGGCTGCCGGTGATGGGCACGTCGAGATCAATCACGCCGTTCTTGTCCTTGAGGATGGCGACAGCGAGCTTGAGTGGCAGGCCCACGGAATCGGGGCTGTCGACTTTTTCGCCCAGCGTGAGCTGGTTGAGCACCACCTTGTTGCTGGCATTCAGCTTGCGGTCCTCGATCTTGTAATTGAGGTCCATGGACAGCTTGCCCTTGTCGATACGGTAGCCGGCAAATTTTGCCGAGTAGGGCGTGAGCGTGGTGAGTTCCAGATTGCTGAACTGCACGGCGATGTCGGTGAAAAGATCGCTGGAGACCGGATTGATGGTGCCGTGGATGTCGGCCTTGCCGTACTGGTCCACGCGCCCTTTGAGGGCAACGGTGGCACGTGACTTGGGGTCGGTGGAAATCCCGCTGACCTCGCCATTGAGTGCCTGGATGCCGGTGGCGAATTGCGGGCTCAGGCTGAAATCGGCAAAGAGCATGGCGCCATCGTTCAGGCGTATGCGTTCCACCTTCAGGGGATAAGGCGGCTCGGCCTTTTTCGGCGTGGCCGGCACGGGGGTGGCGGCTGGCGTGGCGGCGGCCGCGGTTGCTTCGGCAATCAGGATGCGGTTGAGGTTGATGGTCTTGTCCTGGCCGATGATGACACGGATGAAGGGCTTGTCGGCCTGGACTTCGTGGATGGCGAGCCGGCCCGGTGCGAGCTGCCAGCTGATGCCGTTCACGGCCAGCCTGTTCCAGGCCAGGAAACGCTGGTCCTGGTCGAGATCGTTGGCGGCAAACTTCTGCATGGCCACGCTGCCCTTGAAATCTGCCTGCGTGGATTTTTCCTGCGCGAAATTGAAACGGCCTTTCACGTCGAGGTTGCCGCTTTCCAGGGCAAAGCGGGCGATGTCGGCAAAATAGGCCGCGAAGGGCGGTAGCTTGAGTTCCTGCAGGTCGAGATCGGCGCTGGCGGCCAGCGGCTGTTCGCTGAACGTGCCCTTGAAGGCAAGATTGCCGCCGGTGCCGACGGCCATGCGGCCCTCCAGCGTATGGGGTGCCTTGCCGTCCAGGCGCGGAAAAATGCGCAGGTTGATGTCTTCCAGCGAGGTTTTCACGCCACCGGGCGGTACCAGGTCTTCCACGCCCACGCGAAAGCCGACGAGATCCAGCTCGCCCAGCGTGGCCTGCCAGGGTTTTTCGGCGGATGCCGTCTTGCTGTCATGGTTTGAGGCCGTTTTTGCCGCTGCCGTTTTTGCGGCCGGCTTTGCTTCCTCGGCAGTGGGTGGCAGGGTGTTTCTGGAAAGGCGTTGTGCCAACTGGTCCAGTCGCGTCTGCCAGTTGATGCTGTTGTTCTTTTCACGGCGTACGGAAAGATCGCCTTTTTCCAGCACGATCTGGGCGACATGTGCCTTCTGCTCGTTCAGCGCCACGCCCAGTTTTTTCAGCGTCAGCGCTGGCAGTGTGAGGAGCGGGGCTTTTTCCGGTGCATCGTTCAGCACCAGTTGCTGCAGGGTGACGGCAGCCAGGTCGAATTTTTGGGTGGCCGGTGCATAAAGGCCGTTTTGCAAATGCAGCTGGCCCAGGCCGAGCAGGCCGGTTTGGCTGCCATGGTCGGCAATCCGGAAATCCTGCAGGGTAAGGGCGGCAAAGCCGGCATCCTGCTCCGGCCATTTCAGCGTGACACCGTTGAAGTCCAGTTGCTTGAAGGCCACGGCCAGGGGATGGTCGCCGCGTTGGTGCAGGGCCAGTTCATCCACCACGACCCGGCCGTTTTCCAGCGCGAAGACCACGCCCTTGTCGGCCACCAGATCGTAATGTCCGCTGATGCCTATCTTGCCGCCATCCACGATCACGGGGAGCTGGTCCTGCAGATAGCGCCAGGGTGTGGTGGCTTTCAGTCCGCTGATTTTCAGCTCGCCCTGCGAGCGCACCGGCTTCATGGCCACCGTGCCGCGCCAGTCCAGTGCTTCGCCTTCGCCGGTTTCGGCATGCAGGGTATAGCCACCGTCCTTGTCCGGGCGCGAGCTCAAGTCAGAAAGCGCGAGGTTGAGCGGCGAGAAAAGCGCAGAGAAAGGCGTGGGCCGTGTATCGTCGTGCACATCGATGCGGCCGCGATGTATGCCCAGTGTGCCGATGCGCCAGTTGGCGTCGCCGGAATCGTCTTCGGGGTCTTTGGGCGGTACCAGTTGCATGAGGTTGATGCTGCCGTCCTTGCGGATGCGGGCGTTGATGTAGGGGTCCAGCAGATCCAGTTCATCCAGGCTGGCACCACATATCCAGAG
>JASLCO010000156.1 GCA_030146505.1 Moraxellaceae bacterium | reverse complement strand
GATGCCACTGATGGCGGGGGACTTGAGCGCAGAGCCATCGGCGCCGCGCAGGAAACCACCCTCGGGCAGCAGGCCGGCCAACAGTATCGCCAGCAGGAAAATCGTCCAGGCCAGCACGGCACGGCCACCCGTTTTATGCAGCTGGCTGCCTTCATCACTGTTCGCGAAATTGGTCTGTCCATTTGCGGCGAGTCGGGGAATCACCAGCCAGTGCGTGATGGCGGCCACCACAGCCGCCACCAGTAACGAGGAGGTAGCGTTGAACCAGTAGTTGGCGGTGATGGCGATTTCAACGCCGGGCGCTACGGTACGGGCTGCTTCAGTGGTAATACCAGCCAGCATGGCGTCGGCCGGACTGATAAGCGGGCTGGCGGCAAAACCTCCGGAGACGCCCGCAAAGGCACAGACGATACCGGCCACAGGTGGCAGGCCGGCGCGAGCAAAGAGCAGTCCTGCAAGAGGTATGACCACGACGTAGCCCGCATCCATGGCCACATGCGAGAGCACACCGGCAAAGGCGACGAGGAAAGGCAGGCCATGGCCACGGGTCAGGCGCACCAGGGCGGCAAGCAAGGCGCCCAGCAGGCCGGAGCGCTCCGCCAGGCCCAGGCCCAGCATGGCGACGATGACGGGTCCTACCGGTGCAAAGCCGGTGAAATTGCTCACCGTGTCCGTGAGGATTTTGGTCAGACCTGTTTTGGAGAGCAGATTGACGGCTTCCACGGTCTTGCTGCCATCCGGATAAGTCGCCTGCCAGCCGACCAGCGCAGCCAGCGTGGATAAGAGCAATACGAAGCCGCAGAGCCAGACAAAGAGCCAGGTGGGCGAGGGCAGGCGGTTGCCGGCGGCCTCGAGGCGGTCCAGCAGACGCAGCAGGGCAGAGGGGGTTTCAGGAGCAGCTTTCATCGGGAACAACCAGAACCTTAAGGTGGATTGGACAAAGCCTAACCCACCGTCCGGTCTATGCCGACACACAGGCTCCACTTTGCTTGCCGATGTCATGGTCCTGTGATGGTGCGGTGATGTCGGAGTCATTTGCCGGTTCGCGGCTGAAGCCGCTCCTACGTTTGGATAGGGCATTTGAACCAGTAGGAGCGGCTTTAGCCGCGAACCCCGCTCGGCCTCACGGCCATCTGCTCAGATTAAGTGCTGCTTCCGTGCTGTCTGCCCTTGGGATGGCCAGGCGCATCCCCCATAATCCTGAACTCCAGTCTCTGCCGAGTCTTCCCGTGTCCGCCCAGACCCTGCCTGCTGCACATCCCGCCTTCGAGCCCGTACGCCAGATTCCCATACATTCGCTCAAGCTCAATGTGGCTGAGTACCGCCACAAGGCCACCGGTGCCATGCACTACCACCTGGCCGCGGACAATCCGGAAAATGTGTTTCTGGTGGCCCTGCGCACCATGCCCATGGATTCCACCGGCGTGGCCCATATCCTGGAACACACCGCGCTTTGTGGTTCGCGCAAATACCCGGTGCGTGATCCCTTCTTCCTCATGATCCGGCGTTCCCTGAACACCTTCATGAACGCGTTTACGTCCAGCGACTGGACGGCCTATCCCTTCGCCAGCCAGAACCGCAAGGATTTCGACAACCTGCTCTCGGTCTATCTGGATGCCGTTTTCTTTGCACGCATAGACCCGCTGGATTTCGCCCAGGAAGGCATACGCATCGAATTCGAAAAGCCGGAAGAGAAAGACAGCAAGCTGGTCTACAAGGGCGTGGTCTTCAACGAGATGAAGGGCGCCATGAGTTCGGCCCAGGCCGAGCTCTGGGAAGCGCTGAACAGCCAGCTTTTCCCCAGCACCACCTACCACTACAACTCCGGCGGCGATCCTGAAGTCATTCCTGATCTGAAATACGACGATCTCATGGCTTTCTATAAAGAGCATTACCACCCCAGCAATGCCGTCTTCATGACTTATGGCGACATTCCCGCCGTGGAGTTGCAGGCCAAGTTTGAAGAGCGCGCGCTGAATGAATTCCAGGCCCTGCCGGAAAAAATCCGTGGCCGTGATGAAAGGCGTTACAGCGCCCCGCAACAGGTGGAAGCGAGTTACGCCCTGGATGAAGACGATGCGGAAGAGAAAACCCATATCGTGCTGGGCTGGCTCTTGGGCAAGACGGCCAATCTGAAAGAGCGTTTTGAAGCCGAACTGCTCTCCGGCGTGCTGTTGGAAAACTCCGCCTCACCGCTGCGTCATTTCCTGGAAACCACCGAGCTGGCGCAGGCGCCGTCCTCGCTTTGCGGCGTGGATGATTCTGGTCGCGAGCTTTCATTCATGTGCGGCATTGAAGGCTCGGAGGCCGAGCGTGCGGCTGCTTTTGAAGAGGGCGTGTTCGCCGTTCTGCAGGAAGTCGCTGCCAAGGGCGTGGCGCTGGAGGATGTGGAGGCCGTGCTGCACCAGCTGGAGCTGTCCCAGCGTGAAATTGGTGGTGACGGCTATCCCTATGGTCTGCAGATCATCCTCAATGGTCTGGGCGCCATCCTGCATGACGGTGACCCCGTTGCGCTCTGGGATATGGATGCGGTTCTTGCCGAGCTGCGCGTTTCCATACAGAACCCGGCCTTCATTCCTGGGCTGGTAAAGAAATGGTTGCTGGATAATCCGCATCGCGTGCGTCTGGTTCTCAAGCCGGATACCGGCCTCAGCCAGAAGCGCCGTGATACGGAAGCGGCGCGTCTGGAAAAAATCCGCGCCGCACTCAGCGATGAAGCGGCGGAAAAAATCCGTCGTGATGCCGAGGCCCTGCAGCAGCGCCAGACCCAGCATGATGATCCGGAAATCCTGCCTCGTGTCGGCCGTGAAGATATTCCGGCCGATCTCGTGGTCGCCGAAGGCGTGGACAAGACGCTCGCGCTTGGCCAGCAGACCGTGCCCCTGGCCGTGTATGCGCAAGGCACCAATGGTCTCGTCTACGAACAGCTCATCATTGATCTGCCCGCCTTTACGGAAGACGAGCAGCAATTGCTGCCGCTCTATACCGCGCTGGTCTCCGAGCTGGGCGCCGGTGACAAGGATTATCTGGCCATGCAGCAGTGGCAGTCGCGCGTTTCCGGCGGCCTGCGCATGAGTCTTTCCCTGCGCGGCGATATGAACGACGCCGCGACTGGTCTTGGCCATCTGGTGCTGTCCGGCAAAGCCCTGAGCTCGCGCGCTGGTGATTTCAATCAATTGATGCGTGCGACGCTGGAAGGTCTGCGTTTTGATGAAGGCTCGCGCGTGCGCGAACTGGTGGCGCAAATGAAGGCGCGCTGGGAGTCCAGTGTGACAGGGCAGGGTCACGGCCTCGCCATGCAGGCGGCTTCCGCTTCTTTCAGTGCGGTGGCGGCTTTCAATCAGCGTGTGTCCGGCCTGCTCGGCATACGCCGTATGAAGGCACTTGATGCCGCGATTGCCGATGATGGCGAACTGGACAAATTGCTGGCGCGTCTGCGTGCCCTGCATGCCAAAGTGCTGGCGGCACCGCGCCGCTTCCTGCTGATTGGTGAAGACGAACAATTGCCGGCGCTGGAACAGGCCATGAGTTCCATCTGGCAGCCGGCAGCATTCACGCCTTCTGCCGATGCTTTCCGTTTCCCGGTTCCGGCCGCGGGCCGCAATGTCGCCTGGCTGGCCAATACCCAGGTGCAGTTCTGCGCCAAGGCCTATGCCGCGGTACCACTGGAGCATGCCGATGCGGCGCCGCTGATGCTGCTGGGCGGTTTCCTGCGCAATGGTTTCCTGCATGGCGCCATACGTGAGCGCGGTGGTGCATATGGTGGCGGCGCGGGTTACGACAGCAATGCCGGCGCCTTCCGTTTCTATTCCTATCGCGATCCGCGTCTCTCTGAAACGCTGGCGGATTTCGATGCCAGCGTGCAGTGGCTGCTCAATGAAACGCACGAGCAGCGCCAGCTGGAAGAAACCGTGCTGGGCGTGATTTCCGATATGGACAAGCCGCTCTCGCCCTCGGGCGAAGCACGTCAGGCTTTCCACAACAGCCTTTACGGCCGTACTCCGGCACAGCGCCGACGTCTGCGCGAGCGTCTGTTGGCGGCATCGCTGGATGATCTGCGTCGCGTCGGCGAGCTTTATCTCACCGGCAGTGCCGTTACGGCGGTGGTGGCGCCTGCATCCCGTGCGGCTGACGTTGAAGCACTAGGGCTGGCCATAGAACGCCTTTGATGTTTTGTTCGCGGCCAAAGCCGCTCCTGCAGGTGAGCTTGTAGGAACGGCTTTGGCCGCGAACCTTCCGGATATTTTTTCATGAGCAAACCCCAGATCCATTTCGCGCACGCCAATGGCGTGCCTTCCGGCTGCTACAGCAAGCTCTTCCGCGAACTGTCGACGGACTTCGATATCAAGACCCTGCCGGTGATGGGCACGGATCCGCGCTATCCCGTGCGTGACAACTGGCATGAGCTCACCGATCAGGTAGCGGACTCCATACGCGAGAAGTGCGATGGCCCTGTCATCGGCATGGGCCACTCCATGGGCGGGCTCTGTACCTTCTTTGCGGCACACCGTTATCCGGAATTGTTCCGTGCGGTGGTCATCATGGACCCACCGATAGTGAACGGCTTTGGTGTGGTTCCCTTCGCGCTCATGAAATGGCTGGGGCAGGCTGACCGCATCACGCCTGCCGGCAAAAGCCAGGGCCGCCGCGAACACTGGCCTTCGCGCGAGGATGTGCGTGCCAGCCTCGGCCGCAAGAAATTCTTCCAGGCTTTTGATCCGGAGTGCTTCGAGGACTATCTCAAATACGCGCTCACCGATGAGCCGGAAGGCGTGCGCCTGACCGTGCCGGTGGCGGCAGAAGTGGCGATTTTCCGTACCACGCCTACCGATGCCTGGCGTTATCGTTCGCCTTTGAAGGTGCCTGGGGTTTTTCTCGCCGGTGCGCAAAGTGAGTTCGTGAAGGCCGGTTTCGGCGCGCATCTTGCCCGGCATCACCATATGGATTACCGGCTGGTGGACGGTGGGCATATGTTTCCGCTGGAAAATCCGGACAAGACGGTTGCCGCGATACGTGCGGGACTGGCGCCTTTGCTGGCGCGCTAGGAAATAAAAAAGGGCCGCTTTTCTGCGGCCCTTTTCTTGGTTTTGCTTTTGTTCCGGGGCGGGTTTTATTTGACGACGCCACAGGCAATGCGGCCGCCACCACCGCCCAGTACCTGCGGATGATCGCTGTGATTGTCACCACCGGCATGGATCATAAGGCTGTGGCCGGAAAATTCGGCCGGCTTGAGGCGGGGCGCCAGCACAGGCTGGCTTGCTGTGCCATCAGCCGCCACAAAAAGCGGTGGCAGATCGCCTAGATGGCCCTGGCCATAAGGGCCTTCATGCTTGCTGGTCTTGGCCGGATCAAGATGGCCACCGGCGGACTGGGCGGCCGTTTTCTTGCCGTCTTTTTCCGCC
>JASLCO010000135.1 GCA_030146505.1 Moraxellaceae bacterium | reverse complement strand
AGGCCGCAAAGGAGTTCACGGCCATACCCAGCCAGAAGGGCCATTCACCCATCAGGCACAGCACCCAACTGGTAATGAACATGGCATAGGCCACCAGCATGAGGGTGACGGCGGGCCAGGACACGTGCGGAGGTACGCGCAGCTCGGCCAGCAGCTCGGGCTGGTCCAGCTGGGCGGAAGAGTTTGTTGTCATGAAGATGCTCCTGTGGATTTCACCACTCTCAGACCAGCCGCTCTCCGGTGGTGAGAGCGACTGCTGCCAACAGGGGGATAAAAAGTGACAGTGGCGATATGCTGACTCAGGCCTTGGGGCGATAGAGGTATTTGCCCAGGCTGTTATAGCTGGGGCGGCTCAGGCTCATCCTGATCATGTCGCGGAAGAGGGTTTCCGGCAGCAGGCGACGCGCGGCCAGCAACGCGTGCGCATCAATACCCACGGAGTAACGCAGACGACGGCTGGAGTCGTTGGCCGCGCTCCAGATCACTTTGGCGGCATCCACGGGGCGTGAGCCGCCGGGGCCTATAGCGTCCATCACGCCCAGCTGTTCGCTGCTGTAGTCGGCATAGGCGCTTTCACCGGTGGCATTGGCGCGATCGGAAGAGCGGCCGAAGAAATTCGTGTTCACCGCGCCCGGCTCGATGATTTTCACGCGCACGCCAAACGGTTCCAGCTCATACACCAGACCTTCGGTGAAACCTTCCACGGCATGCTTGCTGGCGTTGTACACGCTGTACAGAGGCAGTGGCACGCGGCCCACCATGCTGGCGACATTGATGAGCAGGCCTTCGCGGCGCTGGCGGAAATGCGGCAGCACAGCGCGGCAGACTTCCATGAGGCCGAAGACATTGGTGTCGAACTGACGGCGTATCTGTTCTTCGTCCAGGGTTTCAAAGGCGCCCATCAATGCATAGCCAGCATTGTTCACCAGCACATCTATCTTGCCGAAAGCATCCAGCGTGGTTTGCAGGGCAGCGGCAATGCTGGCCTTGTCATTCACATCCAGTGCCGGCGTGATGACATTGGGCAGACGGGCAAGCTCAGTCTGGTCAGCCGGATTACGCATGGTGGCAGAAACATTCCAGCCTTTTTCCTGGAAATATTTTGCTGTGGCCAGGCCTATGCCGGAGGAGCTGCCGGTGATGAGGACGGTTTTTTTCTTGTACGCGCTAGTCATGATGATTTCCTGACGATTATTCGTTTAGAGCGCCTGCAGGCGCACGGGCAATTTGTCGGAGGGTGTGGGCAGGCTGGTGAAGTTCACCGGCATTTCATAAGTGGCCGGCACATCCCAGCGATATTTCTGTACCACTTGATGTAGGATGGCCTTGATCTGCATTTCCGCGAAATGCAGGCCTATGCACATATGTGCGCCGCCACCGAAGGGCACGAACTGGTAGGGATGCTTCTTGTGTTCATTGCGCTCGGCGCTGAAGCGGTCCGGATCGAAATTTTTGGGATTGGGCCACCATTCGCGCATGTGATGCGTCACATTGGGGCTCAGGATCACGTAGATATTGGCGGGGATGGTGTAGCCCTGGAATTCCACGGCCTTCACGGTCTTGCGCGGAATCAGGTGCACGGGAGAGAGCAGGCGCAGTGATTCTTTCATCACCAGGTCTGTCACTTCCATTTTCGCCAGATCATCGTGATCCAGATAGGGTTTGTCCAAAGCCAGCGATTCCTGGCGCACTTTTTCCTGCCAGTCCGGATGCTTGGCGAGCTGGTAGAAAATGGAGGAGAGGGTGATGGTGGAAGTATCGTGCGCCGCCATCATCATGAAGATCATGTGGTTGACCACGTCTTCATCGGTAAAGCGCTGGCCGTTTTCATCTTCTGCCTGGCAGAGGCGCGAGAACAGATCCTCACCGGGATTGGCGCGCTTTTCCGCAATACGCGAGCGGAAGAACTGTTCCAGTACACGGCGGCCTTCCAGACCTTTTTTCCAGCGGCCACCCGGTACCGGGAAACGCACGACGGAGGTACCGGCAAGCACGCAGTCTATGAAAGCCTGATTGATGCGATCGGCTTCCGGACCCAGACGCTCGCCCATGAAAACATCGGTGGCGATATCCAGGGTGAGCTGCTTGATATGCGTGTGCACATGGAATTTGCGGTCCGTGCGCCATTTGTCTATGCCGTGGGCAATGGCCGGATTCATGCGCGAAAGATATTGCACGAGCACCGGCTTCTTGAATGCTGCCTGCATGATGCCGCGGTGGCAGCGGTGCTCGTCAAAATCCAGCAGCATGATGCCGCGCTTGAAGAAGCGGCCTATGAAGAATTCCCAGCCCTTGCTATTGGAAAAGGCATTTTCCTGATTGCGCAGCACCAGCTGGTTGGCATCGGGGCCGGCCATGATGACGGCAGGCAGGCCGAAGGCGGTACCACGGATAATGGGGGAGCGGTGTTTTTTGACGAGGCCGAGGCCCGTGCCTATGGGATTGGAAATAACGTTAAGCGTGTGGCCTATGACAGGCAGGCCGCCGGCATTGGGAATGGCATCCAGCAAGCGGCGATCCTGTTTGCTCATGATGAGGCTCATGCGGACATCTCCGTAGGGCGGGGTCTAATCCCCGCCTGCATTTTTTTAATTCTGATGAGTTCCTGATTCAGACGTGAGCGGGGTGATCGCTATCCGGGCGAATCACATCATGGGTTTTTTCACCGAACATAGAGGCCAGCGAGGCTTTCTGCGCGGCACGGCCGCGTTTTTCCTGACGCTTTTTCAGCCGCGGAAGCAGACGCTGGCCGGTGTAGCTGGCAAAGCGTGGGCCCAGGGTGAGCAGCGGGAACCAGGAGCTGACGTTATCGGGCAGGCCCAGCTCCTTCATTTTTTCGCTGCCGAGAAAATACTGGCTGACGCTCAAGTGCTGGTGATAGGCGAGTTTGCGGCGCAGCTCTTCGAGATTGTCGAAGCTGCGTTCCAGCGGTTCTTTGGAGAGGGAGACGGCGAGTTCGCGCGAGGTCCAGTCCGGACGGCTCTGTGTCATCAGGGTGTGATTGAGCAACACGAAGCCGCGGCTTTCGGTGAAAGCCAGCCAGCGATAATCCACACCCATGAGCCAGCAGGCATAGCTCCACAGATGCATCACGGCTTTGGATTCATGCGGTGTTACCGGCACGCCGAGCTTGCGCAGGCCGCCCAGCATCACCACGCTGAAACCGAGATAGGTAGCGACCATGTCCACCTGCGAAAGCGGCAGGCCCCAGACGCTGCTGTCCCACTCTTCTTTTTTCGCCAGATTGCGACGCACGAGGGAATGCACGAGACGTACATGCATGGTGCTCTTGAAGCCG
>JASLCO010000131.1 GCA_030146505.1 Moraxellaceae bacterium | reverse complement strand
CTGCGAGCGGGCAGCCAGCTCGGCGGTTTTCAGTTGCGCGCGCAATTCGGCTACGCGCGCTGTTTCGCCATCCAGCAGGGTTTGCTGGCGGTCCATGTCTTCCTGGCTGACATAGCCACGGCCGAAGACTTCGCGCTGGCGCCTGAGCTGGCGTTCGGCCAGCTGGCGGTTGCTTTCGGCCTGGGCGAGCTGTGCGCGTATGACGGCAATTTCTTCCGGGCGCTTGCCGGTGTCGAGATCACGGGCAGTGGCTTCGGCCTGGGCGAGCTGGGCTTTTGCCTGGGCCAGCGCAGCGCTTTCGGGGGTGGTTTCAAGACGCGCAAGCGTCTGGTCCAGCGCGACGGCATCGCCGCGCTCCACCAGCAGTTCTTGCAGGCGGCCGCTTTGCGAAGGGGCCAGACGTACCAGATCCACATCCACATAGCCCTGGAAGCCGGATGGTTCTTCGCCGCCGCAAGCGGCCAGCAGCAGAGGCAGGGCAAAGGCGCAACGCTTTTTCATGCGGTTCCTTGTGCAGACAGGGGCAGCGTACGGGTGCTTTGGGTGTGAGGTGCTCAGGAAGTGGATGGGTGAGGAAGAGAAGCAGCGCGGCTGAACCGTTCCTGCATCACTTCCTTACTTTCTCTCACGCCTGCATCGCCACGATGCCGGCAATGCTGAAGCGGGCAATATGCTCGGCCAGCGTGTCGATCTCGGCTTCGGTTTCCGGAATCTTGACGCCGAGGCGCGTCAGCATGGGTTCGGCCATGCTGTAGTAGAAACACTGGCTGACCACGCTCACGGCGAAACGGTTCAGTTCTTCTTCACTGGCCTCGCGGCCCAGTACGGCACTCACCACACTGCGCACGATGGCGAACTGCTGGCTGATGATTTCCTTTACCAGGAAATCCAGCGCCTCGGTAGGTTCCACGAACTCGCGCACGCAGATGCGGATGCGACGCTCTTCCCGGCTGGCCAGCACGCGGCACAGCAGGTTGTGTACCAGCCATTGCAGGCGAGCGACCGGTTTTTCGTTGCGCACGCTTTCGGTTTCCAGCGGATAGGAGCTGTTGATCTCTTCGGCCTGTTGCTTGATGACAGCCTGGTAGAGGCCCATCTTGCTGCCAAAGTGGTAGTTGATGGCCGAGACATTGGCCTTGGCCTTGTCGGCGATATCACGGGTGCGGCTGGCTTCAAAACCGATATCGGCAAACAGCGGAGCGGCGGCTTCGATGAGCGAAGCCCGGGTGGCGGCACTGGAGTCGGTGCCAACGGCGGACAGCGGGCGAATGCGGTACATGCGTATCTCCTGGTGAGCGCAAGGGCTTGGAGGCTGGCTCACTGTTTTAAAAATGCCCGATTGAAACGGGCGATTGAATCTAGTGCTTGATTTGACCGGACTCAAGATGCTGTCCCGACCATTCGGTCACAATCTGGTACGTATGTACGCCATACCAATCGGTATGTTAGAAAGCCGGAACTTCCCCCTCGGTAGCCCCTTCGACCATGCGTGAGCGTCTTCTCTCCAGTCTGCGCGACTTTGCCGGCCAGCATGGCCGCCTGCCCGGGCAGGCCGAGCTGGCGGCCGCTGCCGGCGTGGCGGAAACGCTGGTGCGCGAGCAGTTGGGAGCGGCGGAGAACTATGCCGCCTTGCTGGCCTGGCAGCCGCCCAGCCCGGCCCAGGAGACACGAGAGCGCATCCTGCAGAGTGCGGCGGCGGTGTTTGCCCGCAAGGGCTTCGAGCGTTCGACGCTGGATGCCGTGGCGGCTGATGCCGGCATGACCAAGGGTGCCATCTACTGGCATTTCAAAAGCAAGAACGAGCTTTTCTTTGCCCTGCTGGACCACCGCTTCCAGTTGCACACCAGCCCGCTGAAGGTGGATCTGGCTGCCTTGCTGGAAAGCGGACGCGATCCGCAGGCCGGCATGCTGGACATGTTCCGCGACGGCATGCGGCGCTGCATCGAAGACCCGGCCTGGGCACGGCTTTATCTGGAATGCCTGACGCTGGGGCGTAGCGAGGATGTGCGCGCGCGGCTGGCCGCTTTCTATGACCAGGTCTGGGACATGTCCGCGCATTTCACCCGCGAACTGCAGGCGCGTGGCATGGCGCCGGCTGACACTGATCCACACACGGCGGCCGTATTCTGGGGCGCGCTTTTCGACGGCCTGATGCTGGCCTGGCTGGTCAAGGGCGGTGAGCTGGACCTGAACCGCCTCTTGCCCGGGATTTTCCAGATGCTCTGGCGCGGTATTGCCGTACCGGGCCGCGAAAGCGGCGGGCAGCCTCTCTCTTCCGACAATGATCCTTTCAAGAACAGCGACCTTCGCACCGGAGAACAAGAAACATGAAGCGCGAAATCCTTTGGCAACGCTCGGCCTTGCCCGTCGCCCTGCTGGCTGCGGCGCTGGCCGGTTGTGGAGGCAAGGAAGGAGACAACAAGGCGGCTGCCGCTGCAACGCCGGCCGTGCTGGAACTGGCGGCCGTGGACGTGGCCGTCGCCAGCAAGGGCAGCCTTTCCGGCATGCTGCCCGTCAACGGTACGCTGCAGGCCGTGACACAGACCACGGTGCAGTCGCGTGTGGCGGCCGAGGTCGATGCCGCGGCCGTGCGTGAGGGTGAGCGCGTGCAGAAAGGCCAGGTGCTGGCCAGCCTCGGCACCAAGGACATCGACGCCCGCATGAAGCAGGCGGAGGCCAATCTTGCCAGTGCGCAGGTGGAAGCCACGCTGGCGCGGGCACTGGTCGACCGCAACAGGAAGCTCTACGAGAAACAGTATTTTTCCGAGCTCGACTTCCAGAAGAGCGTGGGCGAGGCCGAGGCACGCGAGGAAAACGTGCGCGCCCAGAAAGCGCTGGTGGATATCGCGCGCAAGGCGCTGAACGATGCCAGCGTGCGCGCGCCCATGAGCGGCATTGTCGCGCGGCGCTATGTCGAGCCCGGCAGCAGTGTGGGTGTGGACGGCAAGCTTTTCGACATTGTCGATCTTTCGGAAATGGAGCTGGCGGCGCCGGTGCCGGCCACGGAAATTGCCGCGGTGAAAGTGGGGCAGGCGGTGAGTTTCACCGTCAGCGGTTTTGGCGAGCAGAAATTCAGCGGTCGCGTGGTGCGCATCAATCCGGTGGCTGATGCCGGTACGCGTGCCATCATGGTCTATGTGCGCGTGAACAACAGCGGCCTTGAGCTCAAGGGTGGCATGTATGCGCATGGCGAGATTGCCACGGGTGCCGAAGGCGAGGGCATGACCGTGCCGCTCGATGCCCTGCACGGTGATGAGAATGAAAGCTGGGTGATGGTGCTGAACGGCGGCAAGCTGGAGCGTCGCGTGGTGGAAGTGACGGCGCGTGACGAACGCAGCAACCGTCTCGCCGTGCGCAGTGGCCTGAACGAGGGCGACACCGTGGTGGTGGCCAAGCTGGCCGACACCGTGCTGGGCAAGCCGGCGCGGCTGGTCCAGTAAAGCGGCTACCGGAAAAAGGATCGCATCATGTGGTTGACCCGCATCAGCATCAACAATCCCGTTTTCGCCGCCATGATGATGATGGCGCTCATGGTGTTCGGCCTGTTCGCCTATCGCGACATCGGCGTCGAGGAATTTCCGGACATCAGCTTTCCCTTTGTGGTGGTGACCACCACGTATCCGGGCGCTTCGCCGGAAGTGGTGGAATCGGACATCACGCGCAAGATCGAGGATTCGGTGAACACCATTGCCGGCGTGAAGCAGGTGTTTTCCTATTCCTTTGAAGGCCGCTCCATGGTCTTCGTGGAATTTTACCTGGACGTGCCCATTCCCACGGCCGTGCAGGACGTGCGCGACAAGGTGGCGCTGGTGAAGGCGGAATTCCGCGATGAAGTGGACGAGCCTGTCATCGAACGCTACGACCCGGCTTCCATGCCCATCCTGTCCTATGCCTTCACGTCTGACACACTGAGTCCGCGCGAGATATCCACCTATGTGGACCAGAACATCAAGAAGCGTTTCCAGACCGTCACCGGTGTCGGCAAGGTTGACCTCATCGGTGCGGTCAAGCGCGAGATACGCATTTATGTACGGCCGGACCGCCTGCGTGCCTACAACGTCGGTGTCGACCAGATCATGCAGACCCTGCGCACGGAAAACCAGGAGTTGCCGGCCGGCACGGTGAGCTCCGAGCAGTCCGAGCTGGTGGTGCAGATCAAGGGGCGCATGCGCAATCCGCGTGATTTCCGCCGTCTCATCGTGGCGCAGCGCGCCGGCCCGGTTTATCTGGAACAGGTGGCCGACGTGGTGGATGGCGAGCAGGAGCTCGAGTCCATGGCGCTGGTGAACGGGCGTCGCGCCGTTTCGCTGGACATCGTGAAAACGTCCGACGCCAACACCATCAAGGTGGTGGACGATGCCAAGGCGGTGGCCGCCGAGGTGGAAAAGACATTGCCGGAAGGCATGCACATGGTGATCGTGGCGGACAGCTCCAAATCCATACGCAACTCGCTGGCCGATGTGCAGAAAACATTGCTGGAAGGCGCGGCGCTGGCCGTGCTCATCGTGTTCATTTTCTTGGGGTCATGGCGTTCCACCGTCATCACCGGCCTGACCTTGCCGATTTCCCTGCTGGGTACGGTGGCCGGCATTTTCTTCCTCGGTTTCACCATCAATCTCATGACGCTGATGGCGCTGTCGCTGTGTATCGGTTTGCTCGTGGACGATGCCATCGTGGTGCGCGAGAACATCGTGCGCCACAATGGCATGGGCAAGAGCCATCACCAGGCGGCGCTGGATGGCACCAAGGAAATCGGTCTGGCGGTGCTGGCCACCACGCTCACCATCGTGGCGGTTTTCCTGCCGGTGGCTTTCATGGGCGGCATCATCGGCAAATTCTTCTATCAGTTCGGTGTCACCGTGGCGCTGGCCGTGCTGCTTTCCATGTTCGTGAGCTTCACGCTGGATCCCATGCTTTCCTCCATCTGGTATGACCCGGATACGCACGGCCGCAAGAAGACTTCCTGGCTGGGCCATGCGCTGGACTGGTTCTCGGGCCGGCTCGACCGTCTCGGCGAAATCTATGCTGCGGTCATACGCTGGAGCCTGCGCCGCCGGACCTGGCTCTTTTCCATTCCCGTGTATCGCCGTGGTTCGGGGCTGGGCTGGTATCGCCCGGGTAACCGCAGCATCACGCTCATCATTGCTTTCTGTTCCTTCATTGGTGCCTTTGTGCTGGCCTCGCACATTGGTGGCGAGTTCGTGCCGGAGCCGGATCTTTCCGAAATCAGCGTGCGCTTTGAAACGCCGACGGGTTCGGCACTGGAATACAGTCAGGCCAAGGTGGACCAGGTGACGAAGATCATCCGCGAATATCCGGAAGTGATTGCCACCTACGCCACCATCAACAGCGGCATGGATTCCGGCAAGGAGCGCGCGGGCATACGTGTCACCCTGAAGCCCAAGGCCGAGCGCAGCATGACGCAGAAGCAACTCGTGGTGGCCATACGCGAGCGCCTGCTGAAAGTGGCCGGCATCAAGATCACCTCGGTGGCGGCGGCAGCGGAATCAGTGAACGGCGGCCAGAAACCCATCATTATTTCCGTGCAGGGCCCGGACCTTGGCGAACTGCAGAAAATCTCAGATGAAATGGTGGCCGGCATGGAGGCCATTCCCGGCATTGTCGATGTGCGTACCTCGCTCACGGATCCCAAGCCCACGCTGGCGGTGAATATCGACCGCGACCAGGCGGCCAGTCTCGGTCTTTCCGTGGGCCAGATCGGCCAGACCTTGCGCCCCTTGCTGGCCGGCGACGATGTCACCACCTGGCAGGATGCGCAGGGGGAGAATTACGATGTGACGGTGCAGCTGCCGCGCGCCGAGCGCTACAGCGCGGCAGACCTCGGCAATGTCTATCTCTCCAGCAGTTACGGTAATAACGGCGTGCCCAATATGGTGCCGCTGACGCAGGTGGCGCAGGTACAGGCCACCACGGGCGCTTCGCAGATCAATCGCCGTAATCTTTCGCGCGAAGTGATGATCGATGCCAATGTGAGCGGACGTCCGGCCGGCGATATCGGCACCGATGTGAAAAAACTGCAGGCTTCCATGAAGCTGCCGCCGGGCTACCGCTTCCAGACTGAAGGCCAGAACAAGGACATGCAGGAATCGCTGGGCTATTTTGCCACGGCGGTGATCATGGCCGTGATTTTCATCTACATGGTGCTGGGTTCGCAGTTCAACAGCTTCGTGCTGCCGGTCTCCATCATGACCTCCTTGCCACTGTCGCTGATCGGCGTGTTCCTGGCGCTGTTTGCTTTTGGCAGCACGCTCAACATCTTTTCGCTGATCGGCATCATCATGCTCATGGGTCTGGTGGCCAAGAACGCCATCCTGCTGGTGGATTTCGTGAACGTGGCGGTGGGCGGGGGCGCCAGTCGCGAGCAGGCCATCGAGGATGCGGGGCGCACGCGACTGCGCCCCATCCTCATGACCACCGCCGCCATGGTCATGGGCATGGTGCCGCTGGCACTGGGCCTGGGTGACGGCGCCGAGCAGCGCGCGCCCATGGCGCATGCCATCATCGGCGGCCTCATCACTTCGACCCTGCTCACGCTGATCGTGGTGCCGGTGGTTTACACCTATCTGGACGATGCCCGCCATGCCACTGGCCGCGTGTTCCGCAAGTTGTTTCCGGCACCGCCAGGCATGGATTAGAAATCGATAAGGGCATGTAATTTCCCCAAAAAAAATCCCCCGCACTGGCGGGGGATTTTTTTGAAACAGGCTTGCTCGTTTGAGGCCGGGATTGCCGGATCAGGCGGCCTGCTTCGGGAAGTGCCAGAGTTTCAGCAGTTCGTCACAGGCTTTCACGATCATTTCTTCCGTGATGGGGATTTCACGTCCGTTTTCATCCAGCAATGCAGCGCCCTGAAACGGATTGCCATTCGGCATCGCATTCAGCAGGTTTTCGTTGGCTTGCATTTTTCACCTCACTTGCCGTTGTCGGCTTGGGCTGGGTGGGCACTGTCAGCAGAAGTTGTCACACTTGGGCTTGGCGCAGCCTTCTGCAGTACCACGGTTTTTGTGACGCGAGTCACTTGACTTGGCCAGTATAGGGAGGGGGTCTGCTCCCGTATCGTGACAGCTCTTGTAATGTGTAACGAACTATGAAACAGATTTCTGAGAGTGACTCTCAACTATCTTCCAAGCCCCTGTTTCGTCTTGGCTTTCTTGTTAACCCCCTGGCTGGACTGGGTGGTTCTGTCGCGTTGAAAGGTTCTGATGGCGTGGCCGCCGAAGCGCTGGCGCGAGGTGCGGTTCCACGTGCCACCCAGCGGGCCTGCGCCACATTGCAGGGTTTGCTGCCCTGGCAATCACGCCTGCAGGTTTTCACCGCCGCCGGCAGCATGGGAGGCGATGTTGCGGCCGGGCTGGGCTTTGCCTGTACCCTGCTGTACCAGCCGGCGGCCGTCAGCTGCGCGGAGGATACGCGTCAGGCTGCGGCTGCGCTGCTGGCGGCAGGAGTTGACC
>JASLCO010000129.1 GCA_030146505.1 Moraxellaceae bacterium | reverse complement strand
CTTCTGCGTGCCCGTGTAGAACGGGTGGCAGGCGCTGCACACGTCCAGGTGGATGTCCTTGGCCAGGGTGGAGCGGGTCTTGATCACGTTACCGCAGGAGCAGGTAGCGGTGATGTCTTCGTACTTCGGGTGGATACCGGCTTTCATGATGATTCTCCAGAGAATGGTTAATGAGGAATCGCCCCCCTGCGTCAGCCGTTTCATCCGGAACACCGGAAAAACCGCATCTAGCAGGAACGATACGCACACTCTCTTGGCCCACCCCGACAGTCGCTTCGCCGGAGCCAGGCGCAACAAGGCCGCGAATCCTAGCAGAAGCCCTGCAGGCGACCAAGGGCCGCTGCACAGAAAAACAGCAGGACGGACCTGTTGGAAAACCCTGCCGACACCCCCATGAAACGCCCATGAAAGACATTGCCGAACTCATAGGCCGCGAACGAGTGGCCCGCGTGGTACAGGTTTTCTACGCCCGCATCCGCCAGCACCCGACCCTGGCCACGCCCTTTGCCCGCGTGCACGACTGGATCCAGCACGAGGCCATCCTCAGTCATTTCTGGTGGGTGAGCCTGGGTGGCGAGCGTTACCTGGACTACTCCTACACCGTAGCCCGCAAACATCTCGAAGCCGGCTTCACACCGGAGCTGCTGGTGGAATGGCTGGCACTCTTCCGCGAAGTGCTGCAGGCCGAACTGCCGGAAGAGCTGGCAGACGGCTGGTTCAAGCGTGCCGAGCTCATCGGTGAATCACTCACGCATATGCATGGTGTGCAAACGCGAGGTGGCGTCATCAACCCCCGGCTCTTCCGTCCCGCCTGAGATTTGCGGCAGCACCCGTCACCACGCGCCATCCGAGCTGATAAGCTCCCGCGCCATGACCCGGCGCTTCCTGCAACTGGCCCTGCCCTCTCCGCTGCGCCAGACCTTCGACTACATCCTGCCCGCGAAAATCCAGCCGCCCCCGGCAGGGGCTCGCGTGCGCGTGCCCTTCGGCAAGCAGGAGCTGATCGGCATCTGCCTCGGCATCAGCGAAGAAAGCCGCATCCCCGAAGCCAAACTGCGTGCCGCCAGTGAGGCGCTGGATACGGAGCCGGTGCTGCCGGACAGCCTGTTCCGGCTCTGCAACTGGGCGGCCAGCTACTACCAGCATCCCCTGGGCGAAGTTTTCGACACAGCCCTGCCCGTGCTGCTGCGCCAGGGCGAGCCGCTGGCCGCACCTGGCGAAACCCGGTGGCGTCCGACCCGCCTGGGCCAGCTTTTCCCGCTGGACGGCACCATCAAGCGCGCGCCCAAACAGGTCGCCGCCCTGCTCGCCCTGCGCGAGCATCCGGAAGGCATGATTCCACCCCTGCTTTCCAGCCTCGGCATAGAACGCCCCACCCTGCTCGCGCTGGAAAAAAAGAATCTCGCCGAATGCCTCACGCTGGCGCCACCGGCGGAAGAAAAAGCCTCCAGCCAATTGCGCGAGCCGGCACTGGCGCTGAATGCCGAGCAGGAACATGCGGTGCAGGCCATCGCCGCCAGTGCCGGGAAATTCCAGCCCTTGCTGCTGTTCGGTATCACCGGCTCCGGCAAGACCGAAGTTTATTTGCAGGCCATTGCCGACGTACTCGCTCGTGGCAGACAGGCCCTGGTACTGGTGCCGGAGATCGGCCTGGCGCCGCAGACCGTGGCGCGTTTCCGTACCCGTTTCCAGACCGAAATTGCCGTGCTGCATTCCGGCCGCAATGAACGCGAACGCCTGGCGGCCTGGCGCGCGGCGCGTTCCGGCCGCGCCGGCATCGTCATTGGCACGCGCTCGGCCGTTTTCACGCCGCTGGCACGACCCGGCCTCATCATCGTGGATGAAGAACACGATCTGTCTTTCAAGCAGCATGAAGGTTTCCGCTATCACGCCCGCGATCTCGCCGTGCGCCGCGCGCAGCTGGAAAGCATTCCCGTGCTGCTGGGCTCGGCCACGCCGGCGCTGGAGTCGCTGAACAATGCACGGCAGGGCCGTTATCAATTACTTGAACTGAAAACACGCGCAGCAGGTGCGCAAGCACCGTTGATGAAGCTCATCGACCTGCGCCACCAGCCCCTGCGCGAAGGTTTTTCCGAGCCGCTCATGAATGCGATGGCACGCACACTGGAGCGTGGCGAGCAGGTGCTGGTTTTCATCAATCGCCGGGGTTATGCGCCCGTGCTGCTCTGCCATGACTGCGGCTGGCAGGCGCATTGCCGCCGCTGCGATGCCCGCCCCACCCTGCACAGATCACCCATGCGCCTGCATTGTCATCACTGCGGTCATGAATCGGCACCGCCGGCACAATGCCCTGATTGCGGCTCGGCCGACTTGCGCCCCGTGGGCATGGGCACCGAGCGTGTGGATGATGTGCTGCGCCAGCGCTTCCCGAAAACACCACTGTTCCGCGTGGACCGCGACAGCACGCGCCGCAAGGAAGCCCTGAACGAGTTGTATCGCGACATACACGCTGCCGATGCCGCCCTGCTGGTGGGCACGCAGATGCTGGCCAAGGGCCATCACTTTCCCAGAGTGACGCTGGTGGCCGTGCTGGACATAGACGGCGGTCTTTTCGGTGCCGATTTCCGTGCGCCCGAGCACATGGCCCAGCTCATCGTGCAGGTGGCCGGCCGCGCTGGCCGCGCCGACAAGCCCGGCCTCGTGCTGCTGCAAACCCACCAGCCTGACCATCCCCTGCTGCGCGAACTCATCGTCTCGGGCTATGGCGCTTTTGCCGCGCGCGCCTTGGGCGAACGCGAGGAGCTGGGCCTGCCGCCTTCGGGCTACCTCGCCCTGCTGCGCGCCGAAGCCACCGATGCCGCCAGGCCGCTGGCCTTCCTGCAGGCGGCGGCCAGCCTGGTCGAAGGTGATATCCAGCGCTGGGGCCCCGTGCCGGCGCCCATGGAAAAACGCGCCGGCCGTTTCCGCGCCCATCTTCTGTTGCAGGCAGCAGGACGCCGGCCCCTGCAGGAAGCACTGGGGCCGCTGATTGCGAAAATGGAAACCCTGCCCGATGCGCGCCGCGTGCGCTGGTCTGTCGATGTGGACCCGCAGGATATTTCATGACCTTGCTTTTTATGACGCTTCCGGTGCTACACGCACCGGAAGCACGCTACAAGGCACTACCAGTGCCAGATCTGGTCGGCCTGTTCGTACAGCGAGACCAGCGTGAAGCGGATGATGACCTGCACGCCGGGCAATACCCGGGCGTCGGCCAGGCCGCGCTCGTTAAGGTCTTCCTGCACCACGTAAACCGGCACGCCTTTTTTCACGAGATTGCCGATGTCGCGCGTGAGGTCAGCGGGCTCGCGCTGCTGCCATTCTCCCAGCACGAGCGCGGGCTGGCGGCGGCGCTGCACGGCATAGCAGGCGGCGTTGCCGGCGAGCAGCACGGAAACGTCGGCGTCGGCACCGCGCATGGAACCCACCAGCCAGAGCATGGTGTCGTCCTGTTCTTCCACCAGGGTGCGGAAGGCCTGTTCAATCACTTGCAGCACTTTCATGGCTTACCTCGTACCGATGGTCAGGGTGTTGGTGGAATTGAGGGCATGGCGCCAGAGATCGGGCGGGCCGCCACGGCTGCAACCGTCTATGGCCTCGTTCACGCCGCGCTCGTCCACGCACAGGCCGCAATTCACCCAGTTGAATGAAAGATTGAGCTTGCCGGCTTTTTGCTGCAGCGCGGCAATCCAGTCACGCGTGAGCGGATGCGCTTCTTTTTCGGTGTCGTGGCCGTGCACGGAATTACCGTGGGGTTGCTGGCGCGCGAAGGACAACGCAACGGCACCTTCGTAGGCAAACACATTGACATTGGCACCGCGTTCCAGGGCGGCATCCAGCAGGCGGAAGAAAGTCACCGTCCTTTCGTTTTCAAAAGGCGGGTCCATGAAGGCGAAGGTCAGGGTTTTTTCCTGGCTCATGAGGCAGGTCTCCGGGTCGGGGATGTTTTTTCAGTTCCAGATCACTTTGTCGCCATTGAGCATGGCGTCGATGGCAAGGCCGATGTCGCCGGGGCTGACGCCGTTCTTGAGCTGGTCGGGGGCAAGGTCGCGCTGCTGCATGGAAAAGCCGTCGGCCTTGAGCGTGACGCCGTTTTCCTGGAGCACATCGAAGAGCATGTAGCGGGCGCCACGGCGCGCAACGATCACGGCGTTCTGCACCAGCAGCAGAGTGACCTCGTGCCCGGCGCCGGCCAGGCGCTTGGCAAGATCGAACTGCTGGTGGGTGCGGGACTCCGTGAAGGGGTCCTGGCTCTGGATGAAGAAATATCGCGACACGGCAGTCTCCTCTAGCTGGGATGGTCAGGGCAGATCGTTCAGGGGAGCAGGATGTTCCAGCAGGCCACTGCGGTGCAGGAAATCCCCGAAGTGCTCGTCTTTTTCGCGGCCATGGGCGAAGCGGGCGAACAAGGGCGCCAGCAGCGCGAGGAAGCGGTCTTCGTTGACATTGCTGGCGTAAAGGCGGTTCAGGCGGTCACCGTGGAAGCTGCCGCCCAGGTAAAGGTTGTAGAGGCCGGGGGCGCGCCCGGTGAGCGCGATTTCGGCGAGATAAGGACGCGCGCAGCCATTGGGGCAGCCGGTCAGGCGCAGCGTGACGGGCGTGTCGGCAAGGCCGTATTGCGCCTTGAGGCGGTTGAACAGTTCCAGCAGCGCCGGCAGGTAGCGTTCGGCCTCGGCCATGGCCAGGCCGCAGGTGGGCAGGGCCACGCAGGAGAGCGTGTGCGCTTCCTGGCTGTGCGGATGCAGCAGCGCGGCAAGGTCCAGGTCGTCCAGCCGCCATTGCACTTGCTCCAGTTCGTGTGCGCCAACATTCACCAGCTGCAGGTTCTGGTTGGTGGTGAGGCGCACGCTGCCGCCGTAGTGCTGGAAAAACCCCTGCAGGCGTTCGCGCAGGCTGCCGTCTATGCGGCCGCTTTCGATATGCAGCGTGCCGTGCCAGAGGCCGTCGTCGCCCTGCTGCCAGCCCGGCGTGTCGCCATTGTGCGTGAAGCGCATGGCGCGCGCGGGCGCAAGCGCTCGGCCCCGGCGCTCGGCCAGCGTCTCCAGGAACCAGTCGTTGCCGAGGCGGTCCAGCGTGTACTTGAAGCGTGCGCGGTGGCGGTCCTTGCGGTCGCCATAATCGCGCTGCATGCCCATGACGATTTCCGCAAAGGCCGGGGCTTCATGCGCCGGAATGAAACCCAGCTGCTCGGCCAGGCGCGGATAACTGTCCTCGCGGTTGTCGAGCTGGCCCATGCCGCCACCGACGCAGACATTGAAGCCGGCGAGCGCGCCGTTTTCGACAATGGCGATGAGCCCGAGATCCTGGCCGTACACGTCGATGTCGTTGCCGGGCGGAATCGCATAACCCACCTTGAATTTGCGCGGCAGGTAAAGCTCACCATAGAGCGGGTCTTCGTGGCCGCCCTGCGGCGCGGGATTTTCGCCATACCAGGTTTCCGGATAGGCCCGCGTCTTGGGGATGAGGCGCGCACTGGTGGCGCGCGCCAGCTCCGCCACCTGCCGGTGCACGGCGGACAGCGCTGGATTGGCACCGCAGACCACGCCACGGCTGTCATCGCCGCAGGCGGCGATGGTGTCCAGTCCCAGTGCGCGCACGTCCTGCATGAAGGCGCGCAGCCCGGGCTTGCGCACGCCGTGGAATTGCAGGGTCTGGCGCGTGGTGATGCGCAGGCCGCGTTCGGCATGGCGGCGCGAAATGGCATCCAGTCCCTGCCATTGCGCACGCGTGAGCAGGCCGCCGGGAATGCGCAGGCGCACCATGAACTGGTAATCGGGCTCGAGCCGGCGTTGCGCGCGTTCGGCACGGATGTCGCGGTTGTCCTGCTGGTAGATGCCGTGGAATTTCATCAGCAGGGGATCATCGCCCGGCACGGCGCCAGTCAGCGTGTCTTCCAGACCGCGCGCAATGGTGCCGCGCAGGTAATTGCTGCGCTGCTTGAGTTGTTCATTGGCATGCAGGCTGTCGACCGGCTGGCTGAGGTCAACGCTGCGGATTACCTGGCGACGGCTCATCAAGGGCTCCGGTTCAGTAAAGATTGCGGTGCAGGCGCTTTTCCTGCCGCAGGTTTTCCCAGGCAGGCGCCAGGGCCGGCAGCGCTTGCAGGCGCTGTTCGCACGCTTCCATCAAGGCCTTGTCGCCGCAGAAATAAAGATGCGCCCCACGCGCCAGCCATTCGCCGATGCCGTCGGCCTGCCCGGCCAGCGCCGCTGCCATGGCATCGGCCAACGAGGGTTCCGGCCGGGCCCGGCTGAAAACCGGCGTGATGCACTCCAGCACCTTGTGCCGGCGCGCTTCCTGCCAATCGGTCTGGTAGAGAAAATCCTCGCGGAAATCCTGTTCGCCGAAGAACAGCCAGCAGGAATGGCTGCGGCCACTCGCCAGAATCTCCTGCAAGAAAGCGCGGTAGGGCGCGATGCCGGTGCCCTCGGCCACCAGGATCAGCGGCGCGTGATGGTCATCGGGCAGGTGGAAACGGGCGTTGCGGTGCGGATAAAGGCGCAGGCGCTCGCCCGCCTGCAACCTGAGCAGATGGTCCGAGGCAATGCCGGTTTCCTCGCGGTTGCGGAAGGGGTAACGGTAGCGGCGCACGGTGAGGTGCAACTCGTCCGCCACCTGGCGCAGGCTATTGGCCACGTCGTAAAGGCGCGGCTGCAGGGGACGCAGGCCATCCACCAGGGTTTGCGCCTCGGGGTGCGCCGGCCACTGCGTGACGATGTCGATGATCTGCCACTGGCGCAGGAAATCGCGCTGCCGGCTGCCGTCCGCCACGATGGCGCGCAATTCGGCACTGCCGCTGAGCTCGGCCCAGATTTCCAGGAAGTGCTTGCCGGCGATGGTGAGGTTGCATTCCTCGCGCAGGGCCTGCACCAGCGGCATGGCTTTCCCGTCCTGCATCACCGGCTGCTCGCCGGCAAGGCCGGTGGCATTGAGCAGGGCAGCCACGAGCGCGGGCGGATTGTCGGTGAGCACGCCCACGGCATCGCCGGGCTCCAGCGGGAAATCCTCCGCCTCCAGCGCCAGTTCGATATGGTGGACAGCATCGCGGCGGGTGGCCGCGCTCAGGCAGATATTGCCCAGCACTTCCACCGTGAGCGGCGCCTGCTTGCTGTAGCGCGGCGCGCTTTCGCGCAGGGCGGGCAGGGTGGCGGCCTGTGGCCTGGCCGCAGCGGCAGCGGGCAGTCGCGCCAGCACTTCACGCATCCACTCGCGCGCCGGCTGCGCAAAATCCACATCGCATTCGCAGCGCGGCAACAGCCGCTTGGCGCCCAGCGCCGCTAGCCGTTCATCCAGCTCGCGCCCGGTCGCGCAAAAATGCTCGTAGCTGCTGTCGCCCAGCGCCAGCACCGCGTATTCCAGTTGCGCAAATGCGGGGGCATCGCTGTGCATGAGGCTGTCGTAAAAAGCCGTGGCCGGCTCGGGCGGATCGCCGTCACCATGCGTGCTGCAAATGAGCAGCAGGCGCTGCTGCTTGAGCAACTGGCGCAGGCGCAGGCCGGCCAGACTGGCCACCTCCGCCACCAGGCCCGCCTCGCTGGCCAGGCTCGCCAGTTGCCGGGCCAGCGCTTCGCCATTGCCGGTTTCACTGCCGAAGGCGATGAGGAGACGGGAAACAGCAGGCGCTGTGGCCGCCACGGGAGCCGTCGCCGCCTCGCTGCCCTGGCCGGCCAGGAAACCGCTCAGCCAGAGCGCCTGCTGCCGGTCGAGGTCGCGCAGCAACTGCTGCACCGCCTGCCATTGGGGTTCCGTGAAAAGGGCGGGCGCCAGGGGGGCCGTCATGGAAGGTCTCGCGATGCCGTCAAGGCGAGGCAGTATCCGTCCCTGTCTGCCCTCTGGATAATGAAATAGAATCCTCTTTCATATTCAAAAGGTTGATATAAAAGGCCCCATTCCCATGGATATCGACCTCGCCCGTACCTTTCTCGAGATTGCCCGCTGCGGCAGTTTCATCGCCGCCGCCGAGCGCCTGCATGTCACCCAGACCGCCGTCACCGCGCGTGTGCAGAACCTGGAAGGCCAGCTCGGCTGCGCGCTCTTCATACGCAATCGCGGCGGCGCCCGCCTCACCGAGCACGGCGAGCGTTTCGTCAACCATGCCAGCCAGCTTGTGCAGACCTGGGAAGCCGCCCGCCGCGAACTGCCGCTGCCCGAAGGCACGGGCGACATCCTCGCCATCGGCAGCGAAGTCAGCCTCTGGAATCCCCTCCTCCTGGACTGGCTCAGCCATCTGCGCCGCCAGCAACCGGCGCTGGCCGTGAATGCGGAAACCAGCGAGCGCCGCACCCTGCATGAAAAACTCGAGCACGGCGTGCTCGATGCGGCACTCGTGCACCAGCCGGACTACTGGCCCGGCATGCAGGTGGAACAGTTGCTGGAAGAAAAACTGATCCTGGTGCGCACCACGGCGCTCGACGGTGATTATGTCTACGTGGACTGGGGCGAGGATTTCCGGCGCCAGCACGACGCCGCGCTGCCGCTGCGCGCCCGCGCGGGCCTGACACTGGATCTCGGGCCGCTGGCGCTTTATTTCCTGCTGGAAAACGGCGGCAGCGGCTACTTCCGCACCCGCGCCGTGCAACGCCACCTCGCCGACGGACGCCTCGGCCGCGTGCCGGAGGCGCCGGAATTTTCCTATCCCGTTTACCTGGTCTACCCGCGCCAGCGGAAAAGCGAAGCCTTGACGGTGGCGCTGGCGGCCCTGCGGGAAGTGGTGGCACAAAACCGGGATGAGTGGGCATTGCGGTAGCCTGGGTTGAGCGCAGCCCAACACGATGCCGACACACCGTACAGCGCACAAAAAAAGAGCCCGACAAAACGGGCTCTTTTTCACATGACCTTGTTGCTTCTGATGATCTCTGTTGGGCTTCCTGCGTCAGCCCAAGCTACGGGCTTGCTTGCTGGGCAACAAAAAACGGTCACGCATCAGATGCTCAGCCACCAGCCATAAATCCGAAGGTTGGCATTCCAGTGCCTGGGCCAGTTTCCATACCGAACCGATGGATGCCAGTGTGGTGCCGCGCTCCACGCCAGAGACAAAGGAGCGCGCCAGCTCTGCCTTGTCAGCCAGGGCTTCCTGGCTCATGTCCAGCTCCGTCCGCCGCAGCTTGATGGCCTTGCCAAAGGCAATCGCAATATCCAACGCACTCTCCACCGCAAATTGCTCAGTAGAAAGCTTGTCGATGGCAGGGCTTGACCCTCCACTCAATAAACACCACCATTGGTAGTGTTTATAGGTCAAATAGTGGTGTTTATGGGTTTTTGTGGCCGTCATGAATCCTGGACGATGGCGCTCACAAACAACTCACAAGCAGATGGGAGTAGCACTTGATGCTGCTGAATTACGTATCTTCAGAGGGCGGCATGGAATTATCGCGGGTGAAAATTTACCGGCACTGGCGGCAACGTCTGGCGTGGTGCCAGCACTTTCTCAAAGCCTGCTTCAAGCACAAGGAAAGACCGCGGGTACGGCGGCTGGCCGAGTTCATCCCGCCGAATGGCGTTGTTTTTGACGTGGGTGCCCACTTTGGCTATCTCGCCAAGGAATTTGCGCGCATCCATGACGGCAGTTGTCGTGTGTATTGCTTTGAGCCGGTTTCCTATACCCACTCCATCCTTAAGTGGGTGATGCGGCGCCATCACAATGCGCGTCTGGAGCAATTTGCGTTGTCCAGTGAACAAGGCCGCGCCAACATCTCCATTCCCGTCAAATCGTCTGGTCGCCTGGGTATCGGTCTGTCGCACCTGGGCGAAGAGTCGGTCTGGGATTTCATTACCGAAAGCATCCGGACGGAAAAGCTGGACGACTATGTCGCGTCACAGCGGCTGCAACGACTTGATTTCATAAAAATGGATGTCGAGGGTGCGGAGTTGCTGGTGTTGCGTGGCGCGGAGCATGTACTGGAAACGCTGCATCCGGCGGTGTACTGCGAGGTGGCTACAGACTGGACCGAAAGATTGGGTTATCACCCCGATGAGCTTTTTGCTTTCATGGAAAGCAAGGGCTATCAACCTCATGTCCTGGGACAGCATGGGGTGGTCAGCGTCGAAGGATATGGCGGGGCGGACGATTATTTGTTCCTTTGGCGGCCATCTGCCAGTGGAGCAGGTTGAGCTGACGAAGGAAGCCAAAAGCCAACGCCATGATCTCCCTCTCCCCACCTGTGGGGAGAGGGCTGGGGTGAGGGGCGGCTGCACCATCACACCCGCGCATGCTTCATGCGCGCTCATGCCCCTTCATGCAAGCCCAGCACAATCTCCAGCTCTTCCCGTAACACGGCATCGTGGCAATCCGGCAAACATTCCCGGATACGCCTTGCCACCCAGCGCTGTCCGCGCGCGATGAAATCCAGCCGTCGGTCCAGTTCGGGAATCGCCATCGCTTTTTCGTAGAAATCGCCGGTGCGGTGGCCAGGCTCCAGGCCCAGCCGTTCATGGCAGGCGCGCAGGCGGCGGCAGCTTTCGGCTTCGTTGCGGTGCAGCACTTGTAGTTGCCGGCGCAGCGCCGGCTCTTGCGCTTCGCGCAGGCTCATGGCGGCCACTTTGGCGCCTGCTCGCTCGGCCGCCATGAGTTCTTCCAGCAGTTGCCGCCAGACGGACACCTTGCCGGCATCCGGCTCGGCCCTGCGGGTGACAGGGGCACGCCCCGGGGCTGCTCCCAGGCGTTCAAGGCAGGCAGCGGCTTCGGCCACCAGTTGCTGCACACGGGCAGCGGCCGAGGGCAGGTCGTGGATCTGGCCACAGGATTGCCCGGCGTAGATGGGCATGTCGTCCAGTTGGCCAGTGGCATCGCGCAGGGGCGAATCGGTGGCGAAGAGATGGACCGGGCCGCCATCCTGGTGGGCGATGACGGGGGTCTGGCGTTCGGCCAGCAGGCTGTCGTATTCACCCCGGGTGACGGCGTTTTCCAGTACGCGCACCGGCGCCGGCATGGGCCAGTTGCGGAAGAACTGCGTGGTGAAGACCGTGCCGCCGGCCCCGGCGGCCAACAAGCGCTCCTTGTGATGGCGATGCGCCCAGGACTCCTCCGTGGCCAGGAAGGCCGAACCGCAACTCACGCCCTGCGCCCCCATGGCCAGCGCCGCCACCAGCGCGCTGCCGCTGGCAATGCCGCCCGAGGCCACCACCGGCACCGGACTCAGCGCCACGATCTCGGGCAGCAGCGCCAGCGTGCTGGTCTGGCCATGCACATGGCCGCCAGCCTCCACACCCTGGGCAATGAGTGCGTCCGCGCCTGCCTGCAAGGCCGCTTCCGCCGCGCGGCGCGTGCCCACCTGGTGCAGCACCAGTGCGCCTTCCGCCTTCAGGTGGCGCACGAGGCCGGCGTCCACGTCCCAGAAAAGCACGAAGGCGGACACCCCCAGTTCCAGGCAGGCAGCCACCTGCTCGCGCAGCAGGGCGGTATCGGTGGCGGCAGGAATCAGGTTGACGGCAAAGGGCAGCACCGTGGCGCGGCGGCAGGCTTCCACCTCCCGGCGGATGAGCGCCACCGGCTCGCGCACCATGCCCAGGCAGCCAAAGCCGCCGGCATTGCTGACCGCCGCCGCCAGCTCATGGCGGGCAACGCCGCCCATGCCGGCAGACAGCACGGGCACACGGCAGCCCAGCATGTCGACAAGCGGTGTATGCAGGGCGGGCGGCAGTTCGGGGAAAACAGAGAAGGCGGCAGCGTGAGCCGCGCCTGGGGCACGGTCCGGATGATGCGGCATGAGGGGCCTCCAGCGCGGTGGGAGCGCATTATTTGTGGCCGGCCGCCACTTCCGCCAACGAATAATTTTGCTGGCAAGCTGCAATAGTTTTGCAGGCCGCCAGCCCTGCCCTCTCCTTTCGGCGGCGGCTTCGCTACAATCGCGGCTTCGTTTTCTCCGCCCCCGCCTCCCGCCCCATGAAAGCCCAGCTCGAAACCCTGATTGGCCACGCCCTGGCCGCCCTGAAAACCCAAGGACAGCTGCCTGCCGACTTCCAGCCGGCCATACAGCTCGAGCGCACCAAGGATGCCAGCCACGGCGACTGGGCCAGCAATATCGCCCTGATGTCGGCCAAGGCCGCCGGCAAAAAGCCACGCGACATTGCCGATGCGATCAAGGCCGCCCTGCCGGCCGCGGGCTTTGTCAGCAAGGTGGAAATCGCCGGCCCGGGCTTCATCAATTTCTTTCTGGCCGAAGATTTCCTGGGCGCGCAATTGCAGGCCGCCTTGCGCGATGGGCGCCTGAACATTCCGGCGGCCACCACGCCGCAAACCGTGGTGGTGGACTATTCCGGCCCCAATCTTGCCAAGGAAATGCACGTCGGCCACCTGCGCTCCACCATCATCGGCGATGCCGTGGTGCGCACCCTGGAATTCCTCGGCCACAAGGTCGTGCGCCAGAACCATGTGGGTGACTGGGGCACGCAGTTCGGCATGCTCATCGCGTACCTGGAAGAGCAGCCCGCCGCGAACAACGATGCCGCGCTGGCCGATCTGGAAGTGTTCTATCGCGCGGCGAAAAAGCGTTTCGATGAATCCGAAGCATTTGCCAACCGCGCCCGCGCGCTGGTGGTGGCGCTGCAAGGCGGTGATGCGGACTGCCTGGAAAAATGGCGCGAGTTCACCCGCATTTCCCTCAAGCATTGCCTCGAGGTTTACCAGCGCCTCAGTGTCAGCCTGACGGCGGCCGATGTGCGTGGCGAAAGCGCTTACAACCCGGATTTGTCGGTGGTGGTTGCCGAGCTGGCCACGGCCGGCCTGCTGCAGGAAAACGACGGCGCCCAATGCGTCTTCCTGGATGAATTCAAGAACAAGGAGGGCGAGCCCCTGCCCGTCATCGTGCAGAAAGCCGATGGCGGCTATCTCTATGCCACCTCCGATCTGGCCGCCCTGCGCTATCGCCAGCAGACCCTGGGCGCCGACCGCATCCTCTACTTCGTGGACCAGCGCCAGGCCCTGCATTTCCAGCAGGTGTTCACCGTGGCCAAGCTGGCCGGCTTCGTGAAAAACGCCACCGAGCTTGCCCATCTCGGCTTTGGCACCATGAACGGCCCGGATGGCAAACCCTTCAAGACCCGCGATGGCGGCACGGTCAAGCTGATCGACCTCCTCAACGAGGCCGAACAGCGCGCGCTGGCGCTGGTACGCGAGAAAAACCCGCAGCTGGATGAAACAACGCTCAAGGAAATCGCTGGCACGGTGGGGATCGCCTCGGTGAAATATGCCGACCTCTCGAAGAACCGCACGAGCGACTACATTTTCAACTTCGACCAGATGCTGAGCTTCGAGGGCAATACCGCGCCTTACCTGCTCTACGCCTACACCCGCGTATCCTCCATTTTCCGCAAGGCCGGCATTGACCCGGAAAACCTGGCCGGCGAGCTGCTCCTGCAGGCCGAACAGGAACAGGCGCTGGCCAACAAGCTGCTGCAGTTTTCCGAGGTGCTGGACGCCGTCGCCCAGAAAGGACTGCCCAACCTGCTGTGCAATTACCTTTACGAACTGGCAGGCGCCTTTTCCACTTTCTATGAGCATTGCCCGGTGCTGGTCGCCGACAGCGAAGCGCAGAAGCAAAGCCGCCTGCAGCTTTCCTGGCTCACCGCACGCACCCTGAAAACCGGTCTCGGCCTGCTGGGCATCAGCACGCTTGAACGCATGTAAACACCACGGTCAAAGGAAACCCTGAATCACATGGCCAGAGCCACCACCAAGAAACCGGCAGCGCGCAAGGGTGCCAGCCGCAACAGCAAGCCTGCCGCACGCAAAAGCGGTGGCGGTGTACCGGGCTGGCTGTGGCTGCTGCTCGGCCTTGCCTTCGGCATTTTCGGCGCCTTCCTCTGGCATCTCTGGGAGTTGCGTGAAGAGGGAAAGAAAAAGGAAGAAGCCGGCACTACCGTAACGGCTCCCGCCGCACCGGAAAGCGGCAGGGAAAAACCGCTGGCCAATACACCGGCCTCGGCCGCCAACAGCAAGGGCGAAGAACCGCGTTTTGACTTCTACACCCTGCTGCCCAATCAGGAAGTCATGGCCGGCAAGAAGCCGGAAAATCCCACGGCCGCGAACGCCGGCACATCAGCACCGGCCAGCGGCTATGTGCTGCAGGCGGGCTCCTTCAAGAACGAGGCCGAGGCCGACAAGCGCCGCGCCGGCATCCTTATGCTGGGACTGCCGGTGAAAGTGCAGAAAGCTCCCGGCGCCACTACCGGAAATGACACCTGGTATCGCGTGCTGGTCGGCCCCTTTGCCGACAAGAAAGCCGCGCAGGAAGCCCGCAACACGCTCAAGAACAGCGGCGTGGAAGCCCTGCCGCCCAAACAGGGCTGAAATCCGCGGCGGCGCAGGCATGGCTTGAAATCACCGCTGCCGTCTCCACCTTGGAGTGACGATCCATCGTCAACCGAGGTCTTTCGTGACCACCATAGTTTCCGTACGCCGCGGCAATCTTGTCGCGCTGGGTGGTGATGGCCAGGTCTCCCTGGGCAACACCGTGATGAAGGGCAATGCACGCAAGGTGCGCCGCCTCTACAACAATCAGGTGATTGCCGGCTTTGCCGGCGGCACCGCCGATGCCTTCACCCTGTTCGATTACTTCGAGGCCAAGCTGCAAAAGCACTCCGGCCATCTGCTGCGTGCGGCGGTGGAACTGGCCAAGGACTGGCGCACTGACCGCACCCTGCGCCGCCTTGAAGCCATGCTGGTCGTGGCCGACAAAACCGCCTCCCTCATCATCACCGGCAACGGCGACGTGCTTGAACCTGAAAATGGTGTACTCGCCATCGGTTCCGGCGGCAATTACGCGCAAGCCGCTGCCATCGCCCTGATGGAAAACACCGAGCTGGATGCGAAAAGCATCGTGGAGAAATCCCTGAAGATCGCCGGCGACATTTGTGTATTCACCAACCACAGCACTGTGGTTGAAACCATAGAGATTTGACGCCGTAAGCTCCCTCTCCCCCGCCGGGGGAGAGGGTGGGGGTGAGGGGCGATGCCCCGACACCCATCCCCTCACCCAAACCCGCACCCCCCCACCCGGGGGAGGGGCT
>JASLCO010000122.1 GCA_030146505.1 Moraxellaceae bacterium | reverse complement strand
AGCCCGCGCAAGACGGGCTTTTTCATGGGCGTGAATCAATGCATCCGCACATTTTCCGGTTCCGGGCGCGAATAATCTGTACCTGCGGGTGCTCAGTATTCGCTGATGGCCAGCTTGAGGTCTATGGCAGCGAACACGTCGGCTTCCAGGGCGAAGTCGGCACGGCTCAGGGGGTGGGCGTCCAGCCAGCCGCGCGGGAATTGCAGTTCGAAGACAATGCCGTCGCTGCGCAGCCGCAACAGAGGCGGCGCTTCCCGGCTGCGACTGTGATGCAGCAGCACGGCGAGGCGCAGGATGGCGCAAAGGCGCAGCAGGGTGAGGCCGCCGGCTTCCAGTATTTCGTTGTAATGCTCGGCCTTGATCTTGCGCCGGTGCGTGCCCACCAGCAGTGCCAGCCGTTCCTGTGTCTGCCGGGAAAAGCCCGGCATGTCGGAGTGCTTGAGCAGATAGGCGCCGTGCTTGTGGAAACTGGCGTGGGAAATGGCCGTGCCGGTTTCATGCACCTGCGCGGCCCAGCGCAGCAGATGGCCGTCTTCTTCATTCAGTACCAGTTGCGTGGCTGCCTGCCGGAAAAGCAGCAGGGCGGTTTCCGTGACGCGCGCCGCCTGTGCGGTGTCGGCACGATAACGCGCCAGCATGGCCTGCACGCTGTGGTCACGCATGTCTTCATGGCGGAAGCGGCCCACCATGTCGTAGAGCACGCCTTCGCGCAGGGCGCCGTCGGAATATTCCATGCTTTCTATGCCCAGCTCTTCGAAAATGCCGAGGAGGATGGCGAGCCCGGCCGGCATGATGGCTTTGCGGTCTTCCTTGAGGCCGGGCAGGTCGATGTCGCGTACGTGATTCAGCTTGAGCAGTTGCCGGTGCAGTTCGCGCAGGCCCTTGAGGGAAATGTCGCCGTTGTCGGCGGCCAGGCCAAGTTGCTGCTGTATCTGCTGCACGGCCTTGATGGTGCCGCTGGAGCCCACCACCTGGCTCCAGCCTATGCCGTGATAGGCGGCCTCTATGCTGACCACTTCCTGGCGCGCGGCGGTGATGGCTTTTTCCAACGCCTTTGACGAAAGCTGGCCATCCGCGAAAAAGCGCGAGGTGTAGCTGACGCAGCCCATGTGCAGGGATTCGGTGGCCAGGGGCTCGTGCTTTTCACCGATGATGAATTCGGTGGAACCGCCGCCGATATCGACCACCAGCCTTTTGCCCTGGCCGGCCAGTGTCTGCGAAACCCCGAGATAGATGAGGCGGGCTTCTTCACGGCCGGCGATGATTTCCACTTTCTGCCCGAGCAGCCGGCCGGCGCGGTCGGCAAAAGCGCGGGCATTCTTGGCGACGCGCAGGGCATTGGTGCCCACCACGCGCAGATGCCTGGGTTCCACGCCCTGCAGGTGCTGGGCGAAGCGGGCAAGACAGTCCAGCGCGCGGCCCTGGGCGTCTTCCGTCAGACGGTCTTTTTCATCCAGTCCCGCGGCCAGCTGCACCTTTTCCGAAAGCGTGGTGACCAGTCGTATCTGGCCATGATCCAGCCGTGCGACGGCCAGGTGGAAGCTGTTGGAACCCAGGTCTACGGCGGCAATGAGGCCTTCATCGGTTGTTGCTGATCGGGGCATGGGCCCATGTCTCCTGCGGCTACGGCCTTGTGCCTGACAAAGTGGCCCCCATATTAACGCAAGCTAATGACAGGAAAGCCTCCGGCAATCGTTACCTTCCGGGGCTCTCTGCTATCATCCCGCTTCCTTTTTCAAAACCGGAGATCACTATGGCCAGCGAACTCATCGTCAATGCCACTGATGCCAGCTTCGAAGCCGACGTGCTCAAGTCTGACGGACCTGTACTGGTGGATTACTGGGCTCCGTGGTGCGGTCCCTGCAAGATGGTCGCTCCCATCCTCGATGAACTCGCTGGCGAATATGAAGGCAAGCTGCGCATCGTCAAGGTGAATGTGGATGACAACCCCGGCATCGCCCAGAAGTACGGCGTGCGTGGTATTCCCACCCTGTCCCTGTTCAAGGGTGGCAGTGTGGAAGCCACCAAGGTGGGTGCCCTGTCCAAGTCGCAGTTGACGGCATTTCTGGATTCGAATATATAATCCCTCCCGTGGGCCGGCTGCTTCTGCATGAAGAGCCCGGCTCACGCGTTTCAACGCTAGCCGTCCGGCCCCTCCGTCCGCAGTCCGTCTCATTCCGTACCTTCCCGACTGCGCCTCGGAATCTCTCAGCCCCAGATCAAGAAATAAGGCTCTTCAGGCCGCTGGCTGACGCGTTGCCCTCCTTTTCTTTCATGATCAATCTATGAATCTTACCGAACTCAAGAAAAAGCCCATCGCTGAACTCATCAAGATCGCTGAAGACATGGGCCTGGAAAGCATGGCCCGCAACCGCAAGCAGGATGTCATTTTCGCGATCCTCAAGACCCACGCCCGCAACGGCGAGGAAATCTTCGGCGATGGTGTACTGGAAATCCTGTCTGACGGCTTCGGCTTCCTGCGCTCATCCGAAGGCTCCTTTCTGGCCGGTCCGGACGATATCTATGTCAGCCCCTCGCAGATACGCCGCTTCAATCTGCGCACCGGCGACACCATTGCCGGCACCATACGCCCGCCGAAAGAAGGCGAGCGTTATTTTGCGCTGCTCAAGGTCAATCACATCAATTTCGATGCCCCTGAGAATGCCAAGAACAAGATCCTGTTTGAAAACCTGACGCCGCTTTTCCCCACCAAGCGTCTGGTGATGGAGCTGGGTAACGGCTCCACCGAAGATTTGTCTGCCCGCGTGATCGACCTGATTGCACCTATCGGCAAGGGCCAGCGTTCGCTGGTGGTGGCGCCGCCCAAGGCCGGCAAGACCATGCTGCTGCAGAATATTGCGCACTCCATTACGCGCAATAATCCGGAAGTTTTCCTGATCGTGCTGCTCATCGACGAGCGTCCGGAAGAAGTGACGGAAATGCAGCGCACCGTGCGCGGTGAAGTGGTTGCTTCCACCTTCGATGAGCCGCCTGCCCGCCATGTGCAGGTTGCTGAAATGGTGATTGAAAAGGCCAAGCGCCTGGTCGAGCACAAGAAGGATGTGGTCATCCTGCTGGACTCCATCACCCGTCTCGCTCGTGCCTATAACACCGTGATTCCCAGCTCCGGCAAGGTGCTGACCGGTGGTGTGGATGCGCATGCCCTGGAGCGCCCGAAGCGTTTCTTCGGTGCCGCCCGTAATATCGAGGAAGGCGGTTCGCTGACCATTATCGGTACCGCACTGGTGGATACTGGCTCCAAGATGGACGAAGTGATCTTCGAAGAGTTCAAGGGCACGGGTAACCAGGAAATCAATCTGGACCGCAAGATTGCCGAAAAGCGTGTCTTCCCTGCTTTCAATATCAAGAAGTCCGGCACCCGTCGCGAAGAGCGCCTCATGGGTGAGGACGAGCTCAAGAAAGTCTGGATCCTGCGCAAGCTCCTGCATCC
>JASLCO010000041.1 GCA_030146505.1 Moraxellaceae bacterium | reverse complement strand
TTCGGGTTGATGGCCGCATCCTGGGTGGCAGCGAAGGCACGGATGGCATCGCGCATCAGCGTTTCGTCACCCTTGGCCTGGGCAGCCATGGCATAGAGGGCATAGGGCAGGCGCACGCCGGTACGGTCGGCGACACGCATGTTCTGCTTGATGGTTTCCCAGGGATCGCCCTTGCCTTCACCAGCGCCAGGCAACAGGGTCCAGATCACGGCGCGGGTCGCCATCGGCGTACCCCACCACTTGTTGTTGTCCAGGCACTGCATGGCGCGCTCGACCTTGGCCGCAATGTCCTTGGGCACGCCCACCACCTGCTGCGCGGCAATGTCGTTCACCATGGCCTGCATGCCTTCGATCAGGCCGAACATGTAGACGAATTCGTCGAAATCACGCTTGAACTTGGGGCACTTGGTGCCGATGGGGGCCTTGAGCTTGCCCTCGTAATAGCTTTCGAGGTGCTTGTAGCCTTCATACTGGCGACGGGCGGCCACTTCGGACTCACGCTTCTGGGAAATACGCGCATCCTGGGCATCGTCGATAAGGTTGGCACGGGAGGAACGCATGTAACGCAGCTCGAACTCCAGCGCGCGCTGCTCGGCACAAACGCCGGCGGCGGCATAGAGCATCACGGAAATCTGGTCGGCGTCGGCGCCTATGCCCTTGGTACCCAGGATCAGCGGCGTCAGCGCCTCGCCGGACATGCAGGACATGCCGGTGTCATTGATCTCGAAGAAGGGGCCAAGCAGATGGTTTTCCGCAAAACGCAGGGCCGTGTTGCCGCCCGTCTTGTAAAGCTGCGAGCAACCAGAGAGCAGGGCCGTGCCAGCGATGAAAAGGCTGATCACGCCCCAGCGGAGCATGCGATTCACCTTCATGGTGATCTCCTGATACTTGTTCTTATTGATATTCGGCCGGACGCTTTGTAGTTATGAGTACGTCTCGAAACCGTCCGGATGGCGGAGCCCGGCAAAGATAGCAGAGGCCCCAAAAACAGAAAAGCCGCCATGAGGCGGCTTTTCCGGGGTTTTTGCTGCCCCGACGATGCTTTTTTGTACATCGTCAGTGACCAGGCGATCAGGCCTGGTCGACAGGGGCTTCCGCAGCAGCAGCCAGCTCCTTCATGGAGAGCTTGATGCGGCCGCGCTGGTCCACGTCCAGCACCTTCACCTTCACGATCTGGCCTTCCTTCAGATAGTCGGCCACATTTTCCACACGCTCGCTGGCGATCTGGGAAATGTGCACGAGACCGTCGGTACCCGGCAGGATGGTCACGAAGGCACCGAAGTCCACGATACGGGCGACCTTGCCCTCGTAGATGGTGCCCACTTCCACTTCGGCCGTGATGGCCTGCACCTTGGCCAAGGCTGCCTGGGTGGCCCCCTTGGTTTCACCGTAGATGCGCACCAGGCCGGAGTCGTCGATGTCGATGGTGGCCTTGGTTTCTTCGCAGATGGCGCGGATGGTGGCGCCGCCCTTGCCGATCACATCACGGATCTTTTCCGGATTGATGTTGATGGTGGCATAGGTCGGGGCATTGCCGTTCACTTCCGGACGCGACTGCGCCAGCACGGCATTCATGGCACTGAGGATGTGCAGGCGACCGTCACGAGCCTGGTTCAGCGCGGTCTCCATGATTTCCTCGTTGATGCCTTCGATCTTGATGTCCATCTGCAGCGCGGTCACGCCATGGGCGGTGCCGGCCACCTTGAAGTCCATGTCGCCGAGATGATCTTCGTCACCGAGGATGTCGGAGAGCACGGCAAAGCGGTTGCCTTCCTTCACCAGACCCATGGCGATACCAGCCACCGGTGCCTTCACCGGCACACCGGCATCCATCAGCGCCAGCGAAGCACCGCAGATCGAAGCCATGGAAGAAGAACCATTGGATTCAGTGATGTCGGACACCACGCGGATGGCGTAGGGGAATTTTTCAGCCGCCGGCAGCATGGGCTGCACACCACGACGGGCGAGACGGCCGTGGCCGATTTCGCGACGCTTGGGGCCGGACTCACGACCGGTTTCACCCACGGAGTAAGCGGGGAAGTTGTAGTGCAGCATGAAGTGGTCGGTACGCGTGCCTTCCAGCGCATCGATCATCATGGCATCGCGCGAACCACCGAGGGTGGCGGTGACAATGGCCTGGGTTTCACCACGCGTGAACAGAGCAGAACCATGCACCTTGGGCAGCACGCCAACTTCGATGGCGATCTGGCGCACCGTCTTGGTGTCGCGACCATCGATACGCGGCTTGCCGCTCAGGATGTTGTCACGCACGGTGCGGTACTTCAGATCTTCGAAAAGTTCTTCCACTTCATCAGCGGAAACTTCAGCACCTTCCGGCGCGAACTGCTCCAGGGCCTGCTTCTTGATTTCGTCCAGCTTGCTGTAACGCACCTGCTTTTCGCGAATCAGATAGCCTTCGGAAACGGCGGCTTCAAAAGCCCCCTTGAGCTGGGCCTTCAGCGCTTCGTTCTTGGCCGGAGCCGACCACTCCCAGGCGGGGTTGCCGACTTCAGCGGCAAATTCCTTGATGGCACGGATGGCAACCTGCATTTCATCGTGACCGAACAGCACGGCGCCCAGCATTTCATCTTCGCTGAGCTCCTTGGCTTCGGATTCCACCATGAGTACGGCCTTTTCCGTACCAGCCACGACCAGATCCAGCTCGGACTGGGCCAGCTGTTCGTAGGTCGGGTTCACATGGTACTCGCCATTGATATAGGCAACGCGGGCACCCGCCACCGGACCATTGAAGGGAATACCGGAAATGGCGAGCGCAGCGGACGTACCGAGAATCGCAGCGATATCCGGATCAGTCAGCTTGTCGGTGGACACGACCTGGGCCGTCACCTGCACTTCATTCAGGAAGCCTTCCGGAAAGAGCGGGCGAATGGGACGGTCGATAAGACGCGAAGTCAGCGTTTCCTTTTCGGTAGGACGGCCTTCACGCTTGAAATAACCACCGGGGATGCGGCCAGCAGCATAAGTCTTTTCCTGATAGTTCACGGTCAGGGGGAAGAAATCCTGGCCCGGCTTGGCCTTCTTGGCACCAACTACGGCCACCAGCACAGACACGCCGCCCATGGTGACAAACACGGCACCGGAGGCCTGACGGGCAATGCGGCCCGTTTCCAGCACAACAGTCTGCTGGCCGAACTGGAATTCCTTGCGAACAATCTTGAACATTTACGGGTTCCTCTTTTTCCAAAAATGAGTTCCGGCAATCCGGAACCGTTATTGCCTTCGGAGGCCCCTAACAGATCCGCAAGTGGCGTTGCGGATTTGTTAGAAGCCTCTCCTTCGGCGTTTCGTTTTGCATGGCTTCGCTCATTGCTGCATCAGCAAAGCCGTCAATTCCCGCGCAAGCGGGAATGACGCGGTACCGCAAAAAAACCCGGGGAGCGCGAACGCTCCCCGGTTTACACACTTAGCGACGCAGACCCAGGGTCTGGATCAGTGCGGTGTAGCGGGCACTGTCCTTGCGGTTCAGGTAATCCAGCAGCTTGCGGCGCTGGTTCACCATGCGGATCAGACCACGACGGGAATGGTGATCGTGCTTGTGCTCTTTGAAGTGCGACTGCAGATCATCGATCTGGGCCGACAGCAAAGCCACCTGCACTTCCGGAGAACCCGTGTCACCCTGACCGCGGGCGAACTTGGCTACAACTTCGGCCTTTGCTTGCGCATTTAAGGACATCTTTCTCACTCCACAATGAGAGGCAGGACTTAAAACGGACAGCCGCGCCTCTCTGCAGCTGCCGTAACGAAATGGTGTTGCCACCATTTCCTCTTTATTGGCCGGCTTGTGGCCAGCCAAGACTTTGTTCATTACGTTCCCGGCACTCTTAGTGCCGGGAACACGCAAAGCCCGGAGTGAATCCGGGCTTTGCTCCACCGCAGGCGCTTGGCTTCGGTTGAAGCCGCACAGCTATCGGCGTAGCAAAAAATCAAACCATCGAGCGAATCAGACGCCTGGGCGCCACCCGTCCTTCATCATCAATCTCGCCTATGCCGAGAAAACGGCCGCCGGCTTCAAACACCAGCACACTGCCCTCTCGCGGCACACCTGAAACCTGTACCGGCTGGCCTTGCAGCAGGTAGTAGGCCGTATTCTCGCTGAGCTCGACACGCGGCCAATCGGCCAGTCCCGCCCAAGCCGGCAGCAGCAGGGTATCCAGTGCCTCATGTCCACCGGACTCGAGGGCCTGCTCCAACTGCTCCAGCGTCACCATGACCGGTGCCGTAAACGGCCCCAGCTCCAGGCGGCGCAACATCACCACATGAGCGCCGCAGCCCAGCACCTCGCCTATATCCTCGGCCAGCGAGCGTATATAGGTGCCCTTGCTGACATGGGCTTCAAGGTCCCAGTCATTGCCATCCACGGCCAGCAACTCAAGGCGGTGAATGGTGACAGGTCGCGCCGGTCTTTCAACCTCTATTCCTTTGCGGGCCAGCTCATACAGTGGCCGTCCGCCCTTCTTCAGGGCCGAATACATGGACGGCACCTGCTGGATATCACCCCGGAAGCGTGCCAGCACCGCCTCGATGTCGGTGGCATCCAGCACCGGCACCGGCTTTTCTTCCAGCACCTCGCCCTCGGCATCACCGGTGGCCGTGCGCTGACCCAGCCGTATGCGGGTCTGGTAGACCTTGTCCGCATCCAGCAGGTATTGCGTGAACTTGGAGGCTTCGCCGAGGCAGACCGGCAAAAGACCGGTGGCCAGGGGATCGAGGCTGCCGGTATGGCCGGCCTTGTCAGCCTGATACAGATGGCGCACCCGCATCAGCGCCTGGTTGGACGTAATGCCTTGCGGCTTGTCCAGCAGCAGCACGCCATCAACCGGGCGGCGCGGGCGGCGCGGCTTGCTCATCTTGGCTTAAGCTTCACCGTCATTGGCCGGCGCTTGGGCACGGGCACGCGACTCGTCTTCACGCACTGCCTCATTGATGAGAGCCGCCATGCGATTACCGCGTGCCACGACCTCATCGTAATGGAAGCGCAGACGCGGTGTTACCCGCGTCTTGATGGCACGACCCACTTCACCACGCAGGAAACCGGCAGCCGCATTCAGGATGGCAATGCTTTCGTCCGGCTTTTCATCCAGCGTACTGCCCATCACCGTGACATATATGTCGGCATACCCCATGTCCGGGCTCACCTTCACGGTGGATACCGTGACCATGCCCAGACGCGGGTCCTTGATTTCCGTGCGGATCAGACCTGCGATTTCGCGCTGAATCTGATCCCCAAGGCGTTGCGTGCGCTGACTCAAATTTACATCCTGCCCTTAGAGCGAGCGCTTGATGACAGTGACATCATAGACTTCGATCTTGTCGCCAGTGCGTATGTCGTTGTAGCCCTTCACGGCAAGACCGCACTCCATGCCGTTACGCACTTCCTGCACGTCGTCCTTGAAGCGGCGCAGCGATTCCAGTTCGCCCTGGAAGACCACCACATCATCACGCAGCACACGAATCGGCTTGTTACGGTAAAGGGTACCTTCCACCACCATGCAGCCGGCAGCCGCGCCGAACTTGGAAGAGCGGAAGACTTCACGTACCTGCGCCACACCCAGAATGGTTTCGCGGTGTTCAGGCGCGAGCAGGCCGGACATGGCCGCCTTCACGTCGTCGATCAGCTCGTAAATGATGCTGTAGTAACGCAGGTCTATGCCCTCGGCCTGGCATTTGGCCTTGGCAGCGTTGTCGGCACGCACATTGAAACCGAGGATCACGCCACCGGTGCTTTCCGCCAGCGTCACATCAGACTCGGTAATGGCACCCACGCCGGAGCCGACGATACTCACCTTCACTTCACTGGTGGACAGGCCGTTCAGTGATTGCGTCAGGGCTTCCAGCGAACCGCGCACATCGGTCTTGAGCACGATATTGACGGACGCTGCATCCTTCTTGCCCATATTGGCAAAGAGGTTTTCCAGCTTGCTCGCCTGCTGGCGATCAATCCTGGCCTGACGCAGCTTGTTCTCACGGAACTCTGCTACTTCACGTGCCTTGCGCTCGTCATCCACCACCAGGAATTCATCACCGGCATCCGGAGCTTCCGGCAGACCGAGAATTTCCACGGGAATGGAGGGACCGGCAGCCTTGGTGGGCTTGCCGTTTTCATCCGTCATGGCGCGCACGCGACCATAATGCGTACCGGCCAGCAGCAGGTCGCCGGTCTTCAGCGTGCCCTTCTGCACCAGCAGCGTGGCCACGGCACCACGGCCCTTGTCGATACGGGCTTCGATCACCACACCGTGAGCGGAGCCATCCACCACAGCGGTGAGCTCCAGCAGTTCAGCCTGCACCAGAATCGCATCCAGCAGGGCATCAACGCCTTCACCGGAATGGGCAGAAACCTTCACCACCTGGGTATCGCCACCCCACTCTTCCGGCACGATTTCCTTGACGGAGAGTTCATTCAGCACGCGATCAGGGTCGGCGCTGGGTTTGTCCATCTTGTTGATGGCCACAATGATGGGCACGCCGGCAGCGCGCGCATGGTCAATGGCTTCTGCGGTCTGCGGCATGACGCCGTCGTCAGCCGCTACCACGATCACGACGATGTCGGTCGCCTTGGCACCGCGGGCGCGCATGGCGGTAAACGCGGCGTGGCCCGGGGTGTCGAGGAAAGTGATCATGCCGCGCGGCGTTTCGACGTGATAGGCGCCGATATGCTGGGTAATGCCACCAGCCTCGCCGGCGGCCACCTTGGCGCGACGGATATAGTCGAGCAGCGAGGTCTTGCCGTGGTCGACATGGCCCATGATGGTGACCACGGGCGCACGCGTGGTGCCCTCGCCGTGATGCTTCATGGCTTCCTTCAGGGAGTCTTCCACAGCGGTTTCGCTGACGAATTTCGGATTGTGGCCCAGCTCTTCCACCACAAGGCCCGCCGTGGTCTGGTCGATTACCTGGTTGGCCGTGACCATCTCGCCCATCTTCATGAGCACCTTGATGACCACCTTGGCCTTGAGCGCCATTTTCTGCGCCAGATCCGCCACCGTAATGCTTTCACCGATGGTGACGTCGTACACCTGCTTCTCCACCGGCTTTTCAAAGCCATGCTGTTTGGAAAGGGAACTGGTCAGCGTACGCGCGGCCGGGCGGAAATTCTGCTCTTCCTCGCGCTTCTTGCCAGCCTTGCCCTTGGCGCCCGCCTTGGTATTGCCACGACGGATTTCGCGGTCTTCACGCGCAAAGGAATCCTCGAAGGCAGCGCCGACCAGTCCGCGCGCCAGCGGTACGTCCACCGCAGGCGCAGCGGCTTCGCCACCACGCGCTTCAATGTCTTCCGCAATCTTGCGGGCCTGTTCCAGCGTTTTCTGGCGGGCTTTTTCTTCCGCCTCCAGGCGCAGCTTTTCTTCCTGCTTGCGACGGGCCTCGTCTGCCGCCTTCTGGCGGACCGCTTCGGCTTCACGCCTGGCGCGCTCTTCCGGTGTTTCTTCGCGGGACTTGACCGCAGCGCCCACCTTGGGCACGGACAGTTTCTTGTCCTTGGCGCCCTTGTTGGCCGCCTCGTGGGCACGGCGCGCCTCTTCCGCCGCCTTGCGGGCTTCCTCTTCTGCAGCTGCCACGCGCGCGTCTTCCTCGGCGCGACGCTTGGCCTCTTCCGCCGCCAGACGCTCCTCTTCCACCTTGCGCGCCGCTTCTTCGGCTTCACGCGCCGCGTCTTCCTGCTCGTCGAGCACGGAACGCTTCACATAGGAGCGCGTCTTGCGCACTTCCACATTGACGGTCTTGGACTTGCCGCCCGCCGAGGGCGCCACCTTGAGCGTGCTGGTTTCCTTGCGCTTCAGGGTGATTTTCTTGGGCTCGGCATCAGACTCGCCGTGGGCGCGCTTGAGGAAAGACAGCAGTTGCTGTTTTTCCGCATCGGAAACCACTTCGTCTGCCTTCTGATGGACAAGACCGGCTTCCTGCATCTGCGCGAGCAGGGTTTCCACCGGGCGGCCCACCGTTTCGGCC
>JASLCO010000021.1 GCA_030146505.1 Moraxellaceae bacterium | reverse complement strand
AGCATCCGGTTGTAACGCTCGGCAGCCTGTACGAATTCGGCGGGCGGCAGATCCTCGCCACCATCGGCCTGCATGCCGAGCAGGATTTCATAATGCGGCAGTTCCTTTTGCGCGCGCTCTGGATCGACAGGCTGTATGCGCTGGCAACGCAGCGTGAGCCTCTCCTCTTCCAGCGCCTGGTTGAGCTTGGCCACCCAGACCATGACATTGTCGCGGCGTGCCATTTCTTCCGCATTCGGGTGATAAACCTGGATGCGGTTGCCACCATCGGCCTTGGCCTGGGCGCAGGCTTCCTCGGCAGCGCGCAGGATGCGCGCGGCGGTGTCGCTGGTGTAGGTGATGTCGACGAGACCAGCACTGGCAGTAAGTTTGTAGGTCTTGCCCTCCAGCATGAAGGTCATGGCCGACAGTTCGTTCATGCGCAGGCTGATGAGCTGCTGCGCGCGACCGAGATCGCAGTCTTCCAGCAGCAGGGTAAATTCATCGCCGTTGAGGCGCGACACCGTAGTCCTGGGCGTGAGCGCCTTGTTGAACAGGGCTGCCACGTCTTTCAGCAACTGGTCGCCGGAAGCGAGGCCGGCGTTGTTGTTGATGATCTTGAACTGGTCGAGGTTGACATAGGCCAGCACGTGGCGGGCACGCTGGCGCTTGGCGGCTTCAAGCGCGCGATCCAGCTGGCGCGTGAATTCGGCGCGGTTGATGAGGCCGGTGAGTTCGTCGTGCGTGGCCTGCCAGGCGAGCTGCTCGTAAAGCTGGTGCACGACTTTTTCCAGCGCATCGTCCACCACCGGCACATCCTCGCCTTCAAAGATGAGGGCATTGCCGGTGTGCATGAGCGCGGCCAGCTCACGCACCGTGAAATCATTGACCTTGATACCCTGGTGGTTCACGAACACGAAGCGCGAGGCAGCGGCATCGCGCCAGGCCAGGCGCAGGCGCTCGGATTCGGCGCCGCGATGGCGAAGCTCCATCCAGTCGCCCAGTTGCAGGCGGTGGGCGCGCTCCATCCATTTCTGCAGCCAACGCTCTTCCAGCAGGTCTTCTTCCTGCTTTTTCGCCGGCACCAGCGCCCAGGGCACATCCCCCAGCATGCGCTGCGGACCGGCCAGCAGGTGCTTGAGCTCGGCAATGGCCTGTTGCTGCTGGCGGCCGGTGAGCTCGACGATTTCCTGCAGGCCGGTCTTGATGAGACGCAGCACTTCGCGCAGGTCGAAGGCGCGATGCATGTCGGCACCTATGGCAAGGAGCTCGTCGAACAGGCCGACATATTCCACCCAGGCACGGCTGTCTTCGCCCTGGCGCAGATGTGTTTTCACCAGCAGGTCGCGCCAGCCGGCATCCAGCAGCGTGAGCACCGGCTGGGGGACCCTCTTGCCGGCCAGACGCGCATCAAGAATCTCCTGCACACGCTGGCGGGCGCTGTCCAGCTTGTGTTCGCCTTCAGCCATCTGGCGTACACGCTCAAGATTGCGCTGGTAGGCCTGCTCCTGGCGCTGCACGAAGGGGTCCAGCACATCCAGTGCCTGCTGGAAGATTTTCGGATTCGTATCAAAACCCTGGCCGATGCGGTCCACCAGCTTGTCGATGGCGGCCTCCTGCTCGCGGGTCAGTGGATGATCGCGGAAACCCAGCCGGGCCAGGCGGTTCAGCACCTGGCGCGCCGGATGATCTTCGCGCTGGAAAAGATCGTCGTCATTCATGAGCGAATGCAGCACCGGCAGTTCCAGCTTCTGGAACCAGCCACGCGCATGCTCGCCGATGAGCTGGTTCTGTCCCAGCGTCTGCAGCAGGCCTTCGGCCATCTGCATCACCGAAAGCACGGTACCGGCCAATTCCGTGCCTTGCGTGGAGGCTATGCCCTCCAGCTCCTGCCGCCAGCCCTGTTTGGCGGTTTTCAGGTTGGCAAAGGATTTCTGCACATCGTCGATTTCAAAATAGGCCGGCGGTGGCACCGGTACTGCAGGTTTGCCGTCTTCACTCGCAACCGGCGCATTGCGCATGAAATCCGCATTGCGCATGGCCTGCTGTAGCTCGAAAAGACGCTTGAGCGAACTCACCGCAGCCTGTGCATCACGCTGTGATGATTCAAAGCGCACGCTGGCCAGGCCCGGCACCTGGATACGCTCAAGAAATTCGGCGGCATTGCGTGGTGCGGCGCCTTTTGCCGTTTTGCCTGCCGTTCCGCTTGCTGGCTGTGTCGTGGCGGCGGCACTGGCTGGTGTTTCCGCCATGGCTGTTGGCGCCGCTGCACCAGGGCCTGTCTCTGCCGGTTTTTCAGCGGCTGCTTCGCCTTCAGACCGCGCGACATAGCGCGACAGCTCCAGCCTGGGCAGCACATTGTGCTTGATCAGTATCTGGTTGAGCGTGTCGTAGACCGGCGCCAGGCCGGCGAGGACAGCCGATTCGAAAACGCGATACAGGAGTTTTTCCACGGCACCGGCCGGGTGCAGCATCTGCAGGGCATTCTGGAATGCCTCGCAGATCATGACCGGCGCAAAAGGATTGTGCTGGCGGCCGGGCGCCGAATGCCCGAGTTCGTCCAGTCGCGCCTGCAGGCCGAAAAGCTGCGGCCGGCAAGCCGCCTCTATGCGGCTGGCCATGACCTTGACCACCAGCCATTCCTCGAACTGCTCCTTGTCCACCAGTGCCAGGCCGGAAGCATCCACACGCTTGCGTGCCTGCTGGTCCGGGTTCAGGAAAGCGGCCTTGAGTTCGGCAAGGAAGCGCTGGCGCAGGGCATCCTGCTGCTTGCGCAAGGCAGTGGCGGCCTCGAAGAAAATGCGTTGGTCGGTATTGCTGCGGGCATTGTCGGCCGCAGCCAGCAGGGCATCGTCGGCCTGGCGGAAAAAAACGGCGAGATTGTCACGGCAAGAGGCCAGCAATTCCTGGCCCAGTTGCTCCAGCAGACTTCTGGCTTCCACGCTCATGACGGAAGCCTGCTCCACGGCTTCCTGCTGCGCGGCCTTGAGCAGGGTGGAGAGCGTGCCGTCATCAGGATTGAAAAAGGAAACGCCAAAAAGACTCTTGTCGATATGGGCGATGCGGGCACGCAGCTCGTGCTCGCGGGTCTCCTCCCCTTCCCTGTCCAGCAGCATGCGGATGATGACCACATCGCCACGCGCCAGTTGCCGGTCTTCCGCGGCGGGCGACTCACGCAACTCCAGCAGCGCGCCACCGGAACAGATGTCCTTCATCTGGCAGGAACGGCGGTTCATGCCCCGGGCAATGAGCAGGACATTCATGGTCAGGGGCAGACGCTCCGTACTGCGCTGCTGCTCCCCGGCCATCACAGTACCGGATGATTGTTCCGTCATCGAGATTTCCTTAAAAGCGGGTGCCGCCTGAGATAGCCGGGGCCTGTGAGAAAGTGGCTTATGTTGACGTCAAAACCTGACAGTCGACAAGCACCCGGCCGGATTCAATCAGGATGGCATGACGGAAATAAGGAAGACAGGGAGGGAACTCCGGCCAGGCGGCTGGAGCCGGAAAAAACAAAACGCGCTGCCCCTTCCGGGACAGCGCGTTTGTCTTGTATGGCGCAGCGGACGGGACTCGAACCCGCGACCCCCGGCGTGACAGGCCGGTATTCTAACCGACTGAACTACCGC
>JASLCO010000015.1 GCA_030146505.1 Moraxellaceae bacterium | reverse complement strand
CATGCGTGACAAGATCCGCCTCGTGAGCAGTGCCGGCACCGGCTACTTCTACACCACCACCAAGAACAAGCGCACCATGCCGGAAAAGATGGAGATCAAGAAGTTTGATCCCAAGATCCGTCAGCACGTGATCTTCAAGGAAGCCAAGATCAAGTAATTGATCCGCTGTCTTGGCCTGCTGAAAGAAAAGCCCGACTTGTTCGGGCTTTTTTGTACCTGCCCGTCAGGGCAGACTTGTGGTCATTGCCACTTCTTTCCAGTCCTGATGCCATGCCCGAACTGCCCGAAGTCGAAACTACCCGTCGCGGCATCCTGCCCGCACTCGAGGGCCATCGCGTCAAGGCTGTCACCGTGCATGATGCGCGCCTGCGCTGGCCGGTACCGGTGGAGCTGGCCAAGCTCAAGGGGCAGCGCATCACGGCGGTCACCCGTCGTGGCAAATACATCCTCATCCATACCGGGGCCGGTACAGCGCTGATCCATCTGGGCATGTCGGGCAGCCTGCGCCTGGTGTCGCCCGGCGAGCCCCGGCGCAAGCATGATCATGTCGAGCTCAGCCTGGATTCGGGCTGGCTGCTGCGCCTGCATGATCCCCGCCGCTTCGGCTGCTTTCTCTGGTTCACGAGCCCGCCGGCCGAGCACCCGCTGCTGGCGGAGCTGGGACCGGAACCCCTGGAAGATGGTTTCGACGGCCCGTACCTTTTCCAGCGCTCGCGCGGTCGCAGTGCTCCGGCCAAGAGCTTCATCATGGACAGCCATGTCGTGGTAGGCGTGGGCAATATCTACGCGAACGAGGCGCTGTTCCGCGCCGGTATCCATCCCCTGCGCGCGGCGGGGCGCATAGGTGCCGAACGCTACGATCGCCTCGCTGCAGAAATCCGCGCCATCCTTGCCCATGCCATAGAGCGTGGCGGCACCACCCTGCGTGATTTCGTCAACGGCCATGGCGAGCCCGGCTATTTCCAGCTGGAGCTGGATGCTTACGGCCGCGCCGGCCAGGCTTGCCGACGCTGTACTGCGCTCATGAAGGAAAGCCGACTGGGTGGACGCAGCACCGTTTACTGCCCGCACTGCCAGCGCTGACTTTCTGGACGGAAGATGCCAGCTGTGACGAATTTCACGGCCGTCTGCTTGCTTTCGGCCGGGCGCCAGGGGTAGAGTTCAAAAGTCCAGAACTATCAGGCCTTTGTGGCAACTTCCTAACATCAGTTATAAGATGCAGGCCAGACAGACAAACGCACACAGATTCTTTTTGAGGGAAATCGTGATGGAACTTGTAAAGCGCCGCCTCATCGCCCTGCTCATGACAGCAGCCGTCGGTCTGGCCTCTGTTCCCGTTTCCGCCGAGGAAATCCTCGACGACCAGATCAATGAGCGCCCCACTACCCTGACCATGATTGGTGATGTCGTCCTCGCCCGTCCCATGCTGCTGGCCATCACTACACTGGGTACCGGTCTCTTTCTCGTGACCCTGCCTTTCTCGGCTCTCGGTGGCAATGTGAAGGAAGCCGCCAATACGCTGGTGCTGGGCCCGGGCAAATCAACATTCGTGCGTTGCCTTGGCTGTACGTCCACCCAGGACGAGTGGAAGAACCGTCAGCAGGCCGTGAGTGCTTCCGGCAACTGAGCTTCTCACCGCCCATAAAAAAAGCCGCTGATTGCGGCTTTTTTTATGGGCGCTAAACCGGCTCAGTGGTGAGTCGGCGGTATTTGGCCATGAGCTCCGCGGTCGTCTCTGCATGGTTTTCATCCTTGGGAATGCAGTCCACCGGGCAAATCGCCACGCATTGTGGTTCGTCGAAATGGCCCACGCATTCAGTGCAGCGCGCCGGGTCGATCACATAAATGGCCGGCCCCATGGCAATGGCCTGATTCGGGCAGGCCGGTTCGCAGACATCGCAATTGATGCACTCGTCCGTGATGCGCAGTGCCATGGCGCTTTACTTGCCCAGCTTGTTCCGGAAAGCGGCAGATACCTGCGGCGGAACAAACTTGGTGACGTCGCCACCCAGCACGGCAATTTCACGCACCAGCGTCGATGAAATGAAGGACAGATGCTCGGCCGGTGTCAGGAAAACGGTTTCAAAATCCGGCATGAGCTGGCGGTTCATATTGGCAAGCTGGAATTCGTATTCAAAATCCGAAACCGCACGCAGACCACGCAGCACCACATTGGCGTTCTGCTCCTTCACGAAAAACGAGAGCAGCTTGGAAAAGCCCCGCACCTCCACATTGGGCAGGTGACCCAGCACATCACGGGCCAGCTCTACACGCTCTTCCAGTGAAAACAGCGGGCCTTTTTTCTGGCTCGCGGCCACGGCGACGATGACATGGTCAAACATGCGGGCAGCACGCTCGATCAGGTCCTTGTGGCCATTGGTGATGGGGTCGAAAGTGCCGGGATAGACAACGCGGGTACGGCTCATGCGCGGATTCCAGTCGGACGTCGGATGCGCGGAGGATAGCGGATTAGCTGTTCTGTCTCTACGCCGTTGCAATCCCTGGACTTGTGCTGGCGCCAGAAAGACGCCAGGCGGGTTTCCCCGCCTGGCTGGCTGCCACTTACTTGAACATATGCTTCTTGGCGAACTTGTGCAGGCCCTTGTTGAAGGGCGGCAGGAAGAACTTGAGCGCATAGAACTTGGGTTTTTCCAGCACGCCCTTGGCATTGGACATGGCCAGGAAGCCTTCATGGCCATGGTACTTACCCATGCCGGACGGGCCGACGCCGCCAAAGGGAATGTCGTCCACGCCCACATGGCTCATCACTTCATTGACGCAGGCGCCTCCGGAGTGAGTATTGGACAGCACGTATTCGGCGCGGCCGCTGTTCCAGTCGAAGTAATACAGGGCCAGGGGACGCGGGCGCTCGTTCACGAAGAGCAGTGCCTCATCCAGGCTGTTCACCTCCATGATGGGCAGCACGGGCGCAAAGATTTCGTTCTGCATGATCTGCATGCCGGGCGTGACGCCCGTCACCATGGTGACGGGAATCTTGAAGGAGTTGGCGAAGGACTCATTGGCCGGATTGATTTCGATGACCTTGGCGCCCTGCGCGCGTGCATCATCCAGATAGCCCTGCACGCGACGGTACTGCTTCTCATTGATGATGCCGGTGAAGTCCGGGTTGTTGAGCTTGGTGGGGTACATGCCGCTCACGACGCGGGTGAATTCGCGCACGAATTCTTCCGTCTTGCCCTTGGGCAGCAGCAGATAATCCGGCGCCACGCAGGTCTGGCCGGCATTCCAGCATTTGCCGAAGGCAATGCGTTGTGCCGCCTCGGCAATCGGATACGATTCATGCACGAGGACCGGCGACTTGCCGCCCAGTTCCAGCAGTACCGGCGTCAGGTTTTTCGCGGCTTCTGCCATCACGGTGCGGCCCACATTGGTGGAGCCGGTGAAGGTGATCTGGTCAAAGGGCAGGCGCGTGAATTCCTCGGATACCGCGCCACGGCCGTTGATCACGGCCACATGGTCTTCGCCAAAAGCTTCAGCCAGCATTTTCTGTACGACGGCGCCTGTACGTGGCGTGAAGCTGGACATCTTGATCATGACGCGGTTGCCGGCAGCCAGTGCGCACATCAGCGGTCCGGTGGCCAGGAAGATCGGATAATTCCAGGGCACGATCACACCCACCACGCCCAGCGGTTGGTAAACCACCTTGGCGCTGGCTGGCTGCTGCAGCGGCGAAACATGGCGCTTCACCGGGCGCATCCACTTGCGCAGGTTCTTGCTGTAATACTTCACACCTTCCAGCGTGCAGAGGATTTCACTGAACTTGCACTCGTCCAGCGAGCGATTGCCGTTGTAGTCGTCGGAAACGGCCTGGGAGAGCTCGTCCTGGTACTTCACGAAAACGCGGCGAAAGGCGGCCAGATGAGCCACGCGTTCATCGGCGCTGGGCATGGGATTCTGGCGGAAGGCCTGCTTCTGGGCGGCAAAAACACGGTTCAGCTCGGCAAGCTGGGAATCGTCGGCCTGGAGTTCTACGACATTGGCGACCATGATGATGTCCTCTGTGGGGCGTGGCTGCCTTCGACGCATCACTCGGGAAAAGGCAGCAGGTGACCGGAACCGGCCTGGGAGTGTTTTTTTAGAGTATTTGCTCTAGACTGTCAACGCAAGCCATCCGCGCTTACAGGAATCGAGTGTGAAAACCCGGGACAAGATACTGCAGAAAAGCCTGGACCTGTTCAACGAACAGGGCGAGCGCAAGATTAGCACCAATCACATCGCGGCGGCGCTGGGCATCAGCCCCGGCAACCTTTATTACCACTTCAGCAACAAAGGGGAAATCATCGGAGAACTGGTGCGCCAGTATGCGGGCCGTTCCATGGTCCTGCTCACCACGCCGGAAGACCGGCCCATGACTTACCTGGACAAACTGGGTTATTTCGAAGGCATCCTGGAAAACATGTGGGACTACCGCTTCCTGCACCGCGACCTGGAGCAATTGCTGGCCGACAATCCCGTGGCCCGCGAACAGTACCGCCTGTTTGCCCGCCAGGTCATGGGCCAGGGCATGCACATCTTCCAGCGCCTGGCCGAGTCCGGCCTTGTCAGCGCCAATCCTGAAGAGGGCGAAGCCCTCATCATGAATATCTGGATCGTGCTGACCAGCTGGATTTCCTTCCTGCACACATCCGGCATTTTCGGCGACAGCGAAACCATCACGCGCGACCTCCTCAAGCGCGGCATCTACCAGATCATCCAGCTGGAGGCGCCCTACCTGATGGGCGAAGCGCGGGAAAAACTGCCCGAGATGAAAGAACGGTATGGGGCGCCCTTTTTTGGCAAATAAGCCTGTGAGCCAGCCGCGCCACCTTGGGCTCCTCCACTGGATTGCTTGCTGAAGGTGATACGCATCACATCTTGAGACTCTTCCGAGATTGTGCGCTTAACTATTTGATGTTTTTGTTTTTATCCAGTATAAGAAGGTCGAGATATCGTACCGGCACTGACACGGCTCATGGCGCCGCGTGACAAAATGCTTGGAGAAACAAAAAGATGATTAACCGGAGCACATCCTTTGCCTATTGGCTGCTCTGCGCCTTGGCCGGCATCATGCTGACGGCCTGTGGCGGCGGAGATAATCAACTTCCGCTCGCCCCCGGTGGTACAGGCGGCACCACGCCCCCTGTTGTTGTACCTACCGGTTCCTCCCTCAGTTTCTCCGCGCCGGCAGCAAGTGCTGAGCTCGAGGTCAACACCTCCGTCACCGTCACCGTCACCTATCTGGACGACAATGGCGCACCCAAAGTGGGCGAAACCGTATATTTCACTGCTTCCCGTGGCACCTTGAGCGCAGACTCCGCTATCACAAACGCCAGTGGCAAGGCCACTGTCACCATCCAGTCTTCCTCCGCCGGGCAGGCTGCCATCAAGGCCAATACCACTGGTGGAGTGCTGGCAGCGACCCAGAGCGTGCTTTTCGTCAGCAAGACGCCTGCCTCCATTTCCGTGCAGGCCGAATCAACCACGCTGAACACAAATGGAGCTACCACCATTACCGCCACCGTGCTGGACAGCAGTGGCAACCCGGTCAAGGGGAGAATTGTGGGCTTCACACTGGTCAGTGATTCATCAGGCGGTACCGGTCTGTCCGACGCCACTGCCACCACCAATGCTCTCGGCAAGGCGAGCGTCACCTATACCGCCGGCACTCAGACCACGGCAACCAACGGTGTTGAAATCCGGGCCAGCGTGCAAGGAAGTACCCCTGCCATCACGACCAATCCTGCCTCCTCCGGCATGGCTCCCCTCAACGCCCGCTTGACCGTAAGCGGATCGGCGTTGTTCATCGCCATCGACTCTACCAACACGATTGCCGAGCAGGACTCTACCCACTATGCCCTTCCCTATGGCATTCACGTGACAGACGCTAGCGGTAACCCTGTTGCCAACAAGACCGTGACGCTGTCCATCATTCCCGTGACATATATGAAAGGGGCATATGCATGGAACGGCAGTGTGTGGGCTGCGACCAGTTCAACCCCGAATGAGTGCAACAACGAAGACTTTAGCGGAAACCCTGAGACCGACCTGAACGGAATTCTCGACGACGGCGAAGACTTCAACAGCAATGCCATGCTGGAGCCCGGCAACCCCGTAAGCGTCACCAACACGGTCATCACTGACGCCAATGGCATCGCTTCCTTCAATCTTGTCTACGGTAAGAATTACGCAAACTGGGTCCGTGTGAAGCTGACAGCATCCACAAGCGTTTCAGGCTCTGAGTCTGTCAAATCAACCACGCCGTTTGTGATCCCGGCAATGTCCAGTGATGTGAATAGCGAAGATAAGGCACCTCCTGGAGGTGGCAACAGCCCTTTCGGCATAGCACCTGATTGCAGCCTCGCTAATTAATCACATTCAACGGTTGCCACCCCGCATACCCGGCCGGGTGGCGACAACCAATCTGTAAAACCACATGACCCAGGGCAGGAACCCTTCATGACCAATATCCGCCTCCTTTCCTCGTGCCTGCTGGCCGCCTCCTTCGGCCTTGGCTTGCCGGCCCACGCCCAGGACATCGAAAAGCCTTTCATCGGCCTGGATTACAGCCAGCGCACCTATGAAAACTCCAGCAATACCGTTACCGACGTGAAAATTCCCGCCGTGCGCTTGCGTGCAGGCAGCGAGATTTCTCCCTGGCTGGGTGTCGAGGCGCATCTCGCCGTTGGCGCAGGCAGCGACGACGGCACCATCGGTGGCGCTCCCTATACCCTCAGGAGCCCGCTGACCTATGGCGTGTTCCTGCGCCCGCAGCTCACCCTCGGTCCCATCGTCCTCTACGGGCTGGGCGGTTATTCCTACGCCCAGTTCAAGTACTCCAGCACAATCACCCCCACACCCACCGATTCACTCAACGATTTCTCTTTCGGTGGTGGGCTGCAAGTGGACCTGGGCCAGCACTGGGGGCTCAATGCGGATTACGTCCGTTATGTGCAGGGCTTTGATGCCATCAGTGGCGGCGTGCTGTATCACTTCTGACAGGCTGTGCCAGCTGATGAAAAGGCCTGGCACTTGAGCTGACAAAAAGCGGGATGCACGCTGGGCTGATGCGCAAAGGGCCGGGTTCTGTACGACAGAACCCGGCCCTTTCAGTTTGAGCGAGTTGACGCCCCGGCGACGCCGCAATCCCGGCTCTTATCCCGTAGGAGCGGCTTCAGCCGCGAACCTTTG
>JASLCO010000011.1 GCA_030146505.1 Moraxellaceae bacterium | reverse complement strand
AGGAAATCCGCCGTCAGAGCTGTCATCGCAGCATCAGTTCCGTCAGCCGGGGCAGCAGGTAGCCATGCATCCACCACCCCAGGGTGAAATGAAGGGTTATCGCTCCAGCCGGCGCCTGCAGGGCAAGGTGGCCCTCATCACGGGTGGCGACAGCGGCATAGGCCGTGCCGTGGCGGTGGCCTATGCCAAGGAAGGGGCCGACATCGCCATTGTCTATCTGGAAGAGGACGGGGATGCGCGGGAAACCCTCGCGCTGGTGGAAGCCGAAGGGCAGCAGTGCCTCCTGCTGCGTGGCGACGTTGCCATTGCCGGGTTCTGCAAGAATGCCGTAGTGGCCACGGTGGAGAAATACGGCCGCCTCAACATTCTGGTGAACAATGCCGGGCAGCAGTACCCGCAGGAATCCCTGGGCGACATCGACAATGCGCAGCTGGAAAGAACCTTCCGCGTGAATGTCTTTTCCATGTTCTATCTCAGCCGGGCCGCGCTGAATTTCCTCCAGCCGGGTGATTCCATCATCAACACCGCTTCGGTGACGGCCTATCGCGGCAGTCCGCACCTCATTGATTATTCCGCCAGCAAGGGTGCCATCGTTTCTTTCACGCGTTCGCTGTCGGCGGCGCTGGCGGACAAGGGCATACGCGTGAACGCCGTGGCGCCCGGTCCGATCTGGACGCCGCTCATTCCTGCCTCCTTTGATGCCGGGCAGGTGGCGAGCTTCGGCCAGAAAGACCCCATGCACCGCCCCGGCCAGCCCGACGAGGTGGCGCCCAGCTATGTCTTCCTGGCCAGCCAGGATTCCTCTTTCTTTGCCGGCCAGGTGCTGCATCCCAATGGCGGCGAAATCATCAACGGGTGAAGGATTTTCAATCCGTCAGGAGAGCCATCATGCCTTACGCCAGTATTTCCAGCCTTTCCAAAGACCTCCGCGACATCCTGCCCCGGCATGCGCAGGAAATTTACAAGGAGGCCTACAACCATGCCTGGGACGAATACAAGGACAAGGAAGACCGCCGCGGCGATGCCAGTCGCGAGGAAACGTCACATCGCGTCGCCTGGTCGGCGGTGAAGAAGGAGTATGAGAAAGGCGACGACGACAAATGGCACAAGAAACACTGAGGGCATCGCCATGCGCAGCCTGTGGAAAGGCGCCATCAGCTTCGGCCTCATTTTCATTCCGGTAGAGCTTTTCGCCGTGGAAAAGGAAGGGAGGCTGGACCTGGACCTGCTGGACAAGCGGGATTTCGCGCCCGTGGGTTACCAGCGCATCAACAAGAAGACCGGCAAGCCGGTGGCACCGGAAAACATCGTCAAGGCTTATGAATATGAAGACGGCCGCTATGTCGTGCTGAGCGAAGAGGAAATCCGCGCGGCCGGCGCGGGTACGGCCCACACCATGGACCTGCTCGCCTTCGTGCCGCTGGGGGAAATCCCGCCGGTGCATTTTGAAAAGCCCTATGCGCTGTGGCCGGGCAAGGGCGGCGAGAAAGTCTATGTGCTGTTGCACGAGGCATTGCGCCGTTCCGGCAAGGCCGGCATTGCCAGGCTGGTATTGCGCAGCCGGCAGCATCTGGTGGCCATCGTGGCGGACGACGAGGGCTTGTCGCTGATCACGCTGCGTTATGTGCACGAAATCCGCCCGCTGGAAATCGACGGCAAGCCGGCACTGAAAACTACCGGCGCCGTGGGTCTGGGCACCCGCGAAATCGGCATGGCGGAAGATCTGGTGGATGCCATGAGCACCGGCTGGCAGGCCGCAGATTATCCGGACACGTTCTACGACGAACTGCTGGCGCTGGTGGAAAAGAAAGTGAAGGGCAAAGAAATCCACGAAGTGACAGAGCCGGAAGAAGCCCCACCGCCGCCTTCCAATGTGGTGGACCTCGTGGCCTTGCTGCGCAAGAGCGTGAGCGGCAAGGCGGCTGGTGGAAAAACGCCGGTCCGGCCAGCCGGTGCAAGAAATACAAAAGAGGACGGCAAGAAAACGGATGACGGGAAAAAACCGGCGCGGCGCAAGACAGCCGCCCGCCGCAGGCAGGCGTGACGCATTTTCACGTCTGCATCCGCTGCGCAGCCCGGCTGAAGAGGGGGTTTTGCGCAAAAGCCAAAAGAGGAGCCTTGCCTCATGGATCTGAAACCCTACTGGCAGAAGCGCCATTTTGACGAAACACCGGAACCCCGAGGGGAATGGCAGGCGTCGGGCACCGATCTGGCCTTTGTGGTGCAGATGCATGCTGCCAGTCACCTGCATTTTGATTTCCGTCTGGAAATCGGTGGCGTGCTGAAAAGCTGGGCCGTGCCCAAGGGCCCAAGCCCTGATCCGGCAGAAAAGCGCCTGGCCGTGGAAGTGGAAGACCATCCCTTGGCCTATGGCCGTTTCGAGGGCGTGATCCCGGTCGCGCAGTATGGTGGAGGCACCGTCATGGTCTGGGACCGCGGCCGCTGGATTCCCGACGGCGATCCGGTCGAGGCCTGGCGCCGGGGGCATATCCGCTTTGTCTTGCTGGGCCGCAAGCTGGCCGGGCGCTGGTCGCTGCTGCGCATGAAAGGGAATGGAAAAAAGGGGGAAAACGGCAAGGCCAACTGGCTGCTGGTCAAGGCGAAGGATGAATTCGCCGGTCGTGAAATCGGAACCGGGCAGGAGACGGCTGTGAGCGTCTTGTCGGGGCGCACGCTCAAGCAGATCGCGCAGGGAAAAAAGGGCAGGGTGGAGACAGGGGAGCTGGCGGTCCCGGCACCACGTGAAAAAAAACCGGCCCGGAAATCTGCCTTGGGCGCCCGTGGAAAAAAAACGCAGGCGTTGCCGGACAGGATGGAGCCGCAACTGGCCAGCCTTGTGGCGGAGGCGCCGCGTGACGGCACCTGGCTGTCCGAACTCAAGTTCGATGGCTACCGCATCCTGGCACGTCTGCAGGAAAACGGGGTCAGCCTGTGGACTCGCAACCACCATGACTGGACTTCATTGCTGCCGGATATTGCCGCTGATCTGGCCCGGCTGGATTTGCCGGGCAGCTGGCTGGATGGCGAGCTGGTGGCGGTGGACAGGGAAGGCCACGGCAGTTTCGAGCTGCTGCAGCAATCCTTCAGGAAAGGGGAACGCGCTGTCCGGGATGAGTCGCGCTTGCTCTATTACGTTTTCGATGCGCCCTGGCTGGCAGGTGAAGACCTGCGCGAACTGCCGCAGGAAGAGCGCAAGCAGCGCCTGAAAAAAGCCCTGCGTCCCTCCCGCCTGAAAAATTCCGCGCTGCGCTACAGCGACCACATCAAGGGCCGCTTGCAGGAGGTGTATGAACAGGCCTGCCTGCAGGGCGAGGAAGGCATCATCATCAAGTCGGCCGCTGCGCCTTACCGCAGCGGCCGTGGCCGCCACTGGCTCAAGCTGAAATGCCTGCACCGGCAGGAATTCGTCGTGGGTGCCTATACCGACCCGGAAGGCGGGCGGGCCGGTTTCGGGGCGCTGCTGCTGGGTTATTTCGATGACGCGCAGCGCTTCATTCATGTCGGGCGCACCGGCACGGGTTTTGATGACAGCCAGTTGCGCCATCTCCACCACCGCCTGTGCCGGCTGGAACGCAAGACTTCGCCGTTTGAAGGCGAGTTGTCCGCGCAGGAAAAGGACGGTGCGCACTGGGTCAGCCCGCAGCTGGTGGTGGAGGTGAAATTTTCCGGCTGGACCCGGCACCAGCGTTTGCGCCAGGCAGTTTTCCTGGGCTTGCGTGACGACAAGGAGGCGGAACTCGTGCATCAGGAAAAAGCCGTGGCACCTCCCGCCGCCGGCGCGCCGGAAAAAGCCCGGAAAAAACCGGATGGCAAAACCCGGAAAAGGAGCACGTCCCGGCGTGATGCCGAGCTGGCCGGCGTCCGCATCTCGCATCCACAGCGCGAGGTTTATCCGGGAGCGGGCTACAGCAAGCGGGATGTGGCGCGTTATTACGCCGACATGGCAGCGCGTGTACTGCCGCATCTGGCAGACCGTCCCCTGAGTGTGCTGCGTTGTCCCGACGGCATCGCCGCCGGCTGTTTCTTCCAGAAGCACATGACCGATGCCATGCCGGATTTCCTGCGTACCGTGGCCGTGCCGGAAAAAGCCGGCACGGCGCTTTACATGCTGGCCAGCGACAGCCGTTCACTGGTGGGGCTGGTGCAGATGGGTGTCATCGAATTCCATGCCTGGGAAGCGCGGCGTGATCGCCTGGATCGCCCCGACCGCATGATTTTCGACCTGGACCCGGGCCCCGGCGTGACATGGCAGTCGGTGAAAGATGGCGCCGTGCTCCTGCAGGCGTTGCTGCAGGAGCTGGAATTGCCCTGTTATCTCAAGACCAGTGGTGGCAAGGGGCTGCATGTGGAAGTGCCCTTGCTGCGCGTGCACACCTGGGACGAAGTGAAGAATTTTTCGCATCATGTCGTCCTCCATCTGGAAGCGGAACTGCCGGACCGCTTTGTCGCCAGCGCGGCCAAGGCAAAACGTAAATCCCGCATCTTCATCGACTATCTGCGCAATGCCGAAGGCGCCACCACCGTCACTCCCTATTCCTTGCGCGCACGTGAAGGTGCTCCGGTAGCCACGCCGCTGCGCTGGAAAGAGCTGCCTGATATCGAAAGTGCCGCCGCTTTCACGCTGGCCAATATCCGTGCCCGCGTGGCAGGGCTCACCCGCGACCCCTGGGCCGCCTATGAAAACGACAGGACGCGTATCAGCAAAAGGAGCAACGAGGCCTTGCGCAAGCTCACCACGGACTGAAAAAAGGAGAGGCAGGATGCCCCCGCTGGAATTTGCATCATCACGGCCGCTGACACTGGGCATTGAGCTGGAGTTGCAGCTCATCGACAACGACGGTTACGACCTGGCGCCGCGTTCGCATGAAGTGCTGCCCCTGCTGGCGGGCAAGCAATATCCGGGCGAGATCAAGCAGGAAATGACGCTGAGCATGGTGGAGGTTTCCACCGGCATTTGCGCTGGCCCGGCGCAGGCGCTGCAGGAGCTGCAGGAAATCCGCTCCGTCCTCCTCGGCGTGACCGATTCCCTGGGCGTGGGCGTGGCCGGTGGCGGCACGCATCCTTTCCAGAAATGGGACGAGCAGATACTGGTGGAAGACCAGCGCGGCCGCTTCCTGGCCGATATCTATGGCTATCTCTGCAACCAGCTCACGGTGTTCGGCCAGCATGTGCATGTGGGCTGTCCCGGTGCCGACGAGGCCGTGGGCCTCATGCACTCTCTGTCGCGCTACATTCCGCATTTCATTGCGCTGTCGGCATCCTCGCCCTATGTGCGTGGTTTCAATACCGGTTTCGATTCGGCCCGGCTCAATGCCTTCGGGCCTTTTCCGTTGGCCGGGCGTGCCCCTTTTGTCTGTTCCTGGGCCGAGTTCGAAGCCTATTTTGAAAAAATGAAAAGAACGGGCGTGGTCCGGTCCATGAAGGATTTCTATTGGGACATTCGCCCCAAGCCGGAATACGGCACGGTGGAAATCCGCGTGATGGACACGCCCATGACCTTGCACAAGGCCTGCAACCTGGCCGGCTACATCCAGGCGCTGGCGCGCTGGCTGCTGGTGGAAAAGCCGCATCCGGTCAGCGAGGATTTCTACACTTTCTATGACTTCAACCGTTTTCGCGCCTGCCGCTCAGGTCTTGACGCCGAACTGGTGCGTGAGTCGCCTGCCGAAGCCCGCACCCTGCGTGAAGACATCCTGGCCACCATGCAGAACATCGAGAACCACGCCATAGAGCTGGAGGTCGACGGACATTGCCGCGCGCTCATGGCGGACATGCAGGAGCGCGGCAATGATGCGAGCTGGGCGCGCCGGCTCCACGACGAAGGCGCCTCGCTGCCCGAACTGGTCCGCCTGCAGTGTCTGCGCTGGCGTAGCGCATGAACAGGCCGCACTTGCGCATCGGCCTGTCGGCGCGCCTGCTGCACGCGCCCCCGGTGGAATGGGGTTTTGCCAACCGCACGCTGCAATACCTGGAGCAATCCATTGCGCACTGGATCATGGCGCACGAGGCGCTGGTCTTCATGGTGCCCACCATCGAAGTGGGTGGTGGTGTGTTCCGCCGCCATCTTTCGGTGAAAGCCTATGTGGCGGCGCTGGACGGCCTGGTACTGCAGGGCGGCAGCGATGTCGATCCGCGCGCCTATGGCGAGGAGCCGTTGCAGCCACAGTGGCGTGGTGATTCCGTCCGCGACCAGTACGAGGCCGAGCTGTTCTGGGAATTCGTGATCCAGCAAAAGCCCGTGCTCGGCATCTGCCGCGGCCACCAGCTCATCAACGTGGCGCTGGGCGGCTCGCTGTTCCAGGACATCGGCACGCAGTGTCCCGGCGCGCATGCGCACCATGGCAAGGACTACACCGAGGATTATTCCCATCCCATAGAAATCGTGGCGGACTCGCCACTGGCCGCGCTTTATCCGGCGCAGCGCGAAGGCCGCGTCACCAGCATCCACCATCAGGCCATACGCGAACTGGGCAATGATCTTTGCGTGGACGCGTATTCCACGCCCGACCACCTCATCGAGGCGGTGAGCTGGCAGGGAACCGGCTATGTGCGCGGCGTGCAATGGCACCCGGAAATCCATTCCAGCACCTCGCGCCTGCTCGACAGTTCGCCGGTGATCCTGGATTTCCTGCGGGCAGCGCGGGAAATGAAATGAGGCGGCCACGGCCTGCGTGCTGCCGGAAGCAGTGACTGGGTGGGGGAGTGGTGTGTTGTGGCGCTTTGCCCGCCGCAGCCGGGGTGGAGTGGCTTGCTGAAACGGTTTGAGGATTTGGCTGGACGCCGTAGATAAATGGTGCCGAGAGTCGGAATCGAACCGACACGCCCGCAAGGGCAACGGATTTTGAGTCCGCCGCGTCTACCAGTTCCGCCATCCCGGCACAGGGACTTTGCACCCGCCGGGCTGGCCGGTCAGGTCTGGGAGCGGGGCATTATACGGGCCGTCCGGATTCCTGCAATGTGGAAATCCGGGCAAAAGTGGCGGCTTTGCCGGGGCCGTGTTTTCCGGAGGCTCCGGATGCCGGCCGCTGATATACTCCGGCGCCTGTTTTCCAGCCTCCTGCCCTTGCGGCCTCCGATGAAACTCAGCGACTTCCATTTCGACCTTCCGGACGAGCTCATTGCCCGGCATCCCGAGCCTGTGCGTTCGGCCTCGCGCCTGCTCTGCGTGGAGAGCGGCGGCGCGTTGGCGCATCGCCGTTTTACCGACCTGCCGGGGCTGTTGCAGCCGGGCGACCTGCTGGTGATGAACGACACCCGCGTGCTGGCGGCCCGCCTCTTTGGCGAGAAGGAAAGCGGCGGTCGAATCGAAATGCTGGTGGAGCGCGTGCTGGGCAGCCATGAGGTGCTTTGTCATCTGCGCGCCAGCCGTTCCCCAAAGCCCGGCAGCCGTTTGAAGTTTGCCGAGGGCGTGGAGGCCGACATGCTGGGGCGTGTCGATGATCTCTTCCATCTGCGTTTTTCCGAGCCGGTGCTGGCCGTGCTGGCAGCGCAGGGTGAAATTCCGCTGCCTCCCTATATGACGCGTCGCCCGGAAGACGAGGACAGCGAGCGCTACCAGACCGTCTATGCGCATCCGGAAAAGGCGGCTTCTGCAGCAGCGCCTACGGCCGGCCTGCATTTTGACGAGAGTGTTTTTGCGGCACTTGAGGCCCGGGGCGTGCAGCGGGCTTATGTCACCCTGCATGTGGGCGCCGGCACTTTCCGTCCGGTGAAGGCCGAGGATGTGGTTTCGCACAGGATGCATTCGGAGTGGTTGTCGGTCTTGCCGGAAACGGTGGCCGCCATACGCGAGACCAAGGCCCGCGGTGGTCGTGTGGTAGCTGTGGGAACGACTTCGGTGCGTTCGCTGGAAACGGCGGCGCGCGCCGCCGAGCCCGGTGAATGGCTGCGTCCTTACGAGGGTGAGACCGATATCTTTATCTACCCGGGCTATGACTGGCGCGTGGTGGATGCTCTCGTCACCAATTTCCACCTGCCTGAATCCTCGCTCATCATGCTGGTCTCTGCCTTTGCCGGTTACGAGAATGTGATGGCGGCCTATCGCGAGGCGGTGGCGCAGCGTTACCGCTTTTTCAGTTATGGCGATGCGATGTTCCTGACACGCGCTGGTTCATCCCCTCTCCCTCCGGGAGAAGGCTAGGGTGAGGGGCGGCCTTTAACCTGTCACTGCTGTTGATTTGATGCCTGTCCCTCACCCCCACCCTTTTCCGGAGGGAGAGGGAGAAAAAACCAGAGATAGCGAAAATGAAATTCACCCTCAAAAACAGCGATGGCCGTGCCCGCCGTGGCGAGCTGGAGTTTGCCCGCGGCAAGGTGCAGACGCCGGCCTTCATGCCGGTGGGCACTTACGGCACGGTGAAGGGCATGCTGCCGCGCGACATCCACGAGATAGGCGCGGAAATCATCCTCGGCAATACCTTCCACCTCTGGTTGCGCCCCGGTGTTGAAGTGGTGAAGCAGCATGGCGACCTGCACGATTTCATCCAGTGGGACAAGCCCATACTCACCGATTCCGGCGGCTTCCAGGTGTTCTCGCTGGGCAAGCTGCGCAAGATCACGGAGGAGGGCGTCACCTTTGCCTCGCCGGTGGACGGCTCCAGGGTCTTCCTGAATCCGGAAATCTCCATGCAGGTGCAGCGTGACCTGGGTTCGGACATCGTCATGATTTTTGACGAGTGCACGCCTTATCCGGCCGACCAGGACACGGCACGCCAATCCATGGAGCTGTCCATGCGCTGGGCCAGGCGCTCCAGGGCGGAATTCGAGCGCCATGAAAACCCCAATGCCCTCTTCGGCATCGTGCAGGGCGGAATGCATGAAAACCTGCGCGAGGAATCGCTGGCCGGCCTGAACGAGATCGGTTTCCACGGCTATGCCATTGGTGGTCTGTCCGTGGGAGAGCCCAAGGAAGACATGCTGCGCATCCTGGATTTCCTGCCCGGCAAGATGCCGGCCGACAAGCCGCGCTACCTCATGGGCGTGGGCAAGCCGGAAGACATCGTGGAAGCGGTGCGTCGCGGCGTTGACATGTTCGACTGCGTGATGCCCACGCGTAATGCGCGCAATGGTCATCTTTTCACCAGCACCGGCGTCGTGCGCATACGCAACAGCCAGTACAAGACCGACACCGGCACCCTGGATCCGGCCTGCGATTGCTACACCTGCCGGAACTTCTCCCGCGGCTATCTGCACCACCTCGACAAATGCGGCGAAATGCTGGGCGCGCAGCTCAATACCATCCATAACCTGCGCTATTACCAGACCTTGATGGCCGGTTTGCGCGGTGCAATTGAACAGGGTACATTGCAGCGCTTTGTGGACGGCTTCTATGCCGCCCGGGGGCTTCCAACCCCTTCAATTTAAAGGGTTTTGTCAGAGATTTATGACAGCCCGGGCTTTTTCGTTTCGCTGGAGACTCCCATGAGCTTTTTCATTTCCGAGGCCTATGCCGATGTCGGCGCGCCGGCTGGCCCTTCCATGACCGGACAGCTCGTCATGCTCGGCATTTTTGCCGTGGTCTTTTATTTCCTGCTGCTGCGTCCGCAACTGAAGCGCCAGAAAGAACACAAGTCGCTCATGGACGGCCTGTCCAAGGGCGATGAAGTGGTCTTTGCCGGTGGCCTGCTGGGCACCGTGCAGAAGATTGACGGCGACTACGCAGTGATCGAACTGGCCAACGGTCTGGAAGTGAAGGTGCAGCGCGCTTCCGTGGTGGCCACCCTGCCCAAGGGCACCATCAAGAACATCTGAAGAAAATGAAGCCGGCGGCCGCGCGGCCGCCATGGCCTGCCGAGGTTTCCCATGCGTTTTCCCCTGTGGAAATACCTGCTGATCCTGGTTGTTGTCCTGGTCGGCGTGGTTTATTCCCTGCCCAATCTTTATCCGGACGAGCCTGCCATCCAGATTTCCGGCTCCAGTGCTGCGGTGGTGGCCGACCAGGCTGTGCTGGAAAGCGCCAGCCGTGCGCTGACCGAAGCCGGCATCGCCTTCCATGGCGCGGAAGTGCAGAAGAAGGGTGCCTTGCTGCGCGTGTCCGCGGCTGACCAGTT
>JASLCO010000004.1 GCA_030146505.1 Moraxellaceae bacterium | reverse complement strand
ATGGCACTGGCCTGTTTCGGCTTCTTTGCGGAAAACCTGGCAGCGCTGATCGCCGCTCTCTTCCTCATGGGTGTGCATTCCACGCTCTTCGGCCCCATCAAGTACGCCATCCTGCCGCAGACCCTGCATAAGGATGAACTGGTGGGCGGCAATGCCCTGGTGGAAACCGGCACCTCTATCGCCATTCTCTCCGGTTCCATCCTGGGCGGCTTCCTGATTGCCATGCCCGGCGCCGGCATCCACGCCGTGAGCATCGCCATTGTCGGCGTGGCGCTGCTGGGCCTGTTCGCGGCCCTCTTCATTCCCCGCACGGGCACCGACAACAAAGGCCTGGCCATCAACTGGAATCCGGTGACGGAAACCTGGCGCAACATCGGCTTCATCCGCGAAAACCGCACCGTGTTCCTCTCCGTGCTGGGCATTTCCTGGTTCTGGTTCTACGGCGTCACCCTGCAATCCAATATTCCCGCCCTCACCAAGGAAGTACTGGGTGGCGATGAATTTGCCGTCATCCTGCTGCTCACCACCATGTCGGTAGGCATAGGCATAGGCTCGCTGCTCTGCGAAAAACTCTCGGGCAAGAAAGTGGAGCTGGGCCTCGTGCCCTTCGGCGCCATCGGCCTCACCTGGTTTGGCGTGGACATCTGGCTGGCCACGCTGCACCACGCTCCGGTCACGACCCTGGCCACCACGCTGTCCGGTTTTCTTGCCGTACCGGGCAATACCCGCGTGCTCATCGACTTCATCGGCCTCGGCATTTTCTCCGGCTTCTACATCGTGCCGCTCTATGCCCTGGTGCAGGCTCGTTCCGAGCCCGGCCACCGTGCCCGCGTCATCGCCGGCAACAACATCCTCAACGCCCTGTTCATGGTGGTGGCCTCGCTGCTCACCGTGGTACTCCTCAAAGCCGGCCTCAACCTGCCCGAGCTGCTGGCGCTGACCGCCATCCTCTCCGCCGTGGTCACGCTCTACATTTTCACGCTGGTACCGGAATTCCTCATGCGCTTCCTGGTGTGGATGTTCATGAGCCTTTTCTACCGCGTGGACCGCAAGAACGTGGAGGCCATTCCCGAGGAAGGCGCCTGCGTGCTGGTCTGCAATCACGTGAGCTTCTTCGATGTGCTGGTGCTGGCCACCGCCATACGCCGGCCGCCGCGCTTCGTCATGGATCACAACATCTACAAGCTGCCGGTGCTGGGCTTCATCTTCCGCACCGCACGCTGCATTCCCATCGCGCCCGCCAAAGTGGATGCCGCGCTGCTGGAAAAAGCCTATGAGGACATTGCCACCGCACTGGAAGCCGGCGAAATGGTCTGCATCTTTCCCGAAGGCAAACTCACGCCCGACGGTGAAATCCAGCCCTTCAGGAACGGCATACAGCGCATCGTGGAAAAAAGCCCGGTGCCGGTGATTCCCATGGCGCTGCAGGGCATGTGGGGCAGCTTTTCCAGCCGCAAGGGTGGCGCCGCCTTCACGAAATTCCCGCGCCGCTTCCGCTCGCATGTAGCCGTGGCCGTGGGCAGTGCCGTGGCTCCTTCCGCTGCCACCCCGGAATATCTGGAAGCCGCCGTCAGGGATTTGCGCAGCAACTGGAAGTAAAAGCCCCTGTGCAGAAGGCAAGGGCCTTGAAGCGGGACAGTGCTCGAATATCCGGCCAAGAGGATGACTACCACCAGCCACTTTTTCTTTGATCACCGCAAGCAGGGAACAAAAAACCGTCCATCCGCGACGAAAGGCCATCACCTGTGACGAACAGCATTCTCAGGCGCGCAAAGCCCGGCAGAATCAGGAAGATTGTGCTATCGCTTAGAACCCCGGCTTTTTCCCCACCGCCGTGCCCGTGACAGAACGGCGGAGCAGCCGGGCAGCACTGAAGACAAAAACACAAGGCTGGCACAGCGCATCCCGGGAGTCGGGTGATGCTTCAAGGAAAAGGAATTCTGTCCCTGTTGGCGGCATGGCTTGTGCTATCGGCCTGCGCCCTGCCGGCACGGGCTGAAGAGCCACAGGGCAGCAAGAAGGACACCGCGAGGGCGCCCGTCCTGCTGACGCTGGAGTGGCCGCCCTATACCTCGATCAAGCTGCCGGACAGCGGCTACATCGCCAAGCGCGTGCGGGCGTCATATGCCGCCATTGGCCAGGATGCGCGCATCGGCTTCTTCAGCTGGCGCCGGGCCATACGCCTGCCCTATACCGACCGCCGCTTCACCGGCTTTTTCCCCGCCTATCCTTCCGCCGAACGCAAGCAGGTCTGCCACCTTTCCGACCCCATCGGCATGAGCCCGCTCGGCCTGGCCCAACGCAACCAGAAACCCCTGCAATGGGCACTCACGGAAGACCTGGAGCGTTATCGCCTGGGCCTGGTCACGGCCTATTCCAACGAAGAAAGCCTGGATCGCCTGGTGAACGAAGGCCGCATAAAAACCGTGGCCAGTGAAACCGATGCGGACAACCTGCTGAATCTGGCACGCGGCCGCATTGATGGCGCCGTGATTGATGCCTATGTCTTCAACTGGTTGATGAAAAACGATGAGCGCCTGCGTCCCTGGCAGGGCAAACTGCAGATGAACGAACGCCTGCTCGTCACCTGGCCCCTGTTCGTCTGCTTCCGAAAGGATGCCGAAGGCGCCGCCCAGCGCGACGAATTCAACCGTGGCCTGGGCCTGCTGCACGAAGCCGCCAGCGACCTCGCCCTGCCCGCCCCCTCAAGCGCCGAACCGGCCACCGGCAAAAGCGGTGCACCCAAAACCGCGCCCAAGAAAACCACACACCCGTAGGTGCGAATTCATTCGCACACGACAGGCTGTTAAAGCCCGCTGAATGGGCGAATGAATTCGCACCTACGGGGTTCATTTGCCGGCCGGGTGGCCTGCATCTTCAATGGCCTGCTTGACCTACGGTGGCATGTATTTCTCGTCATGCTTGGCCAGCACTTCATCCGCCATCACCACGCCGTTTTCAAAACGGCCATTGGCGACTATGCCCTGCCCTTCACGGAAAAGATCGGGCAGGATGCCGGTGTAAACCACATCCACCTGGTGTTTGAGATCGGTGATGGTGAAGCGCACCGCCAGCGAATCCGGCGCACGCCGCAGGGAACCCTGCATGACGAGACCACCTACCTGTATGCGGCGCCCTTCCGGTGCCTGGTGTTCCACCAACTGCGTTGGCGTGTAGAAAAGATTGATGTTCTGGCGCAAGGCATACAGGGCAAGGCCCACGGCCACGGCAATGCCGATCACCACGGCCAGCAGGATGACGAGGGTCTTTTTACGCTTGGGCGTCAGGGCAAAACTCATTTCACATCACTCGGAAAATTCAGTGCCGGCTTTCACGGGCCTCGCGCCGCAGCGCGCCCGCCTGTTCCTGCACCAGCTTTTTTCGCCGCAGCCAGGGCTGCAGCACATTCCAGCCCACGATCACGAAAGTCACGCCGTAGGCCAGCCAGACATAGAAGCCATGCCGGCCCATGGCCAGGAAATCAGCCAGGGATTCAAAGGCCACGGGAAGCCTCCTGTTTCGGGAAAGTTGCCTTTGCCACCAGATCTTTCACCCATTGCGAACGGCGCTCGCGCTGCAGGATTTCATTGCGCGTGCGGGCGATCACGCAAGCCGCAAAGAAGGCATAGAAGCCCAGGATCATGATGATGAGGGGCAGGTACATTTCCGGCGGCATGGCCGGTCTTTCCGTCATCTTGAAGGTGGAGCCCTGGTGCAGTGTATTCCACCACTCCACCGAGTATTTGATGATGGGCAAATTGACCACCCCCACCAGCGCCAGGATGGCTGCCGCCTTGCCGGCGCTGGCGGCGTCCTCATAGGCGGCATAGAGCGCCATCACGCCGAGATAAAGGAAGAACAGGATGAGCATGGAGGTCAGGCGCGCATCCCAGACCCAGTAAGTGCCCCAGGTGGGCTTGCCCCAGACCGCGCCGGTAAACAGTGCCACAAAGCAGAACCAGGCACCGACGGCTGCCGTGGAACGCGCGACCATTTCCGCCGTCTTCACCTTCCATACCAGATGGATGAGGCCACAGGCCGCCAGCAGGACATAGCCGCCCATGGCCAGGCTGGCCGCCGGCACATGGATGTAGATGATGCGGAAGCTGTTGCCCTGCTGGTAATCCGCCGGCGCAAACACCAGGCCCCATGTCGTCCCCACCACCAGCAGCACGGCGGCCAGCAAGGAAAACCAGGGCAGCCATTGCCCGCCTATCTCATAAAAATGTCGCGGGCTCACCGTTCGGTTGATATAGGCCCAGAGGGATTTCCACATGTCTTGTTTCCGCATTCCTGTGGGAGCGGCTGTGGCCGCAAAATTCTGCATCTATTTCTTTTCGCAGGAGCGGCTTCAGCCGCGAACCCATACATATCCAGACACCTTCGCGGCTAAAGCCGCTCCTACACAATCACCGCAAACTCAGCCCCCCGTGGCAATGCGCAAAGCGGCCGCCACGGCAAAAGGAATCAATGTCACCGCCAACACCAGAAACGCCGCGAGCAAGGCCAGATAGCCGGCCACCGGCATGCCCATGGCGGCGGCCTGCACGGCCCCCGTGGCAAACACGATCACCGGCACCATGAGCGGCAAGGTCAGCAAGGGAACCAGCGCGCCGCCACGGCGCAAAGCGACCGTGAGCGCCGCCGCCACCGCGCCGACCAGCGACAACACGGGCGTCCCCAGCAGCAAGGTAGCCAGCAGCGTCCAGAATGTCTGCACATCCAGGAACAGCATCACGGCCGCCACCGGCGAGAGCAGCACCAGACAGAAACCGGTCTGCAACCAGTGCGCCGCCGTTTTTGCCAGCACCAGTAAAGGCAGCGAAGCCGGCGCCACCAGCAACTGCTCCAGCGAACCATCCTCCAGGTCCTGGCGGAAAAGACCATCCAGCGACAGCAACATGGACAGCAGCGCTGCCACCCAGATGATGCCGGGTGCCATCAGCGCCAGCTTTTTCGGCTCCGGTGTAATCGCGAGCGGAAACAGGGTCACCACCAGCAGGAAAAAACTCAATGGCGTCAACCAGTCTCCCGGTTGGCGCAGAGCAAGGCGTAAATCCCGCAGCAACAAGGCCCGCACCGCACTCATGCCGACGCTCCCGCCTGCGGCCTGAAATCCGCCACATCCAGGCGCTGCACGGGAAAGCCCGCCGCAAACTCATGATGCGTGGTCAGCAGCACCATGCCGCCCTCCCCGGCATGCTCGTGCAACCAGCCTTCCAACTCAGCCACGCCCTGTTTATCGATGGCCGTGAAAGGCTCGTCCAGAATCCACAACGGGCATTTCTCCACGAAGAGACGGGCCAGACCGACGCGGCGCTTCTGGCCCGCCGACATACGCGCCAGCGGCACGTCCTCGTAACCGTAGAGCCCCACCTTGTCCAAGGCAGAAAGCAACAATTCACAGGAGGGTTGCAGGCCACGCAGGCCTGCCAGGAAGCGCAGGTTTTCGCAGGCCGTCAGCATGAGCTTGAGACCGGGCTGGTGGCCCAGCCAGAGGAAATCAGCACGGAAAGCCGCCGGGTCATCCGCCACCGGCCGACCCTTCCACAGCAGGCTGCCGCTCTCGATGGCCGCCAGCCCCGCCACCATGCTGAGCAACGTGGTCTTGCCCACGCCATTGGGCCCGGCCACCTGCAACACCTGCCCCGGCGCCAGCGAAAAATCCAGCCCGGCAAAAAGCGTGCGGTCATCACGAAGGGCGGCAAGCTGGCGGGCGACTAGCACGGAGGATCAGGCCAAATGAAAAAGTCGGCGGAGTATAACCGAGAGGCCCGGCGCATCACCTCCATCCAGCCTGCAGGCTGTTGCAGCTTTGTAGCAAGGCCTCCAATGACGGCGGGCAGACTGCAAGCCTTCGCCCTTTTCCCGCTAAGATTCAGGCTCCGCTCCCAACAAGGACCGCCGCGCATGGCTCGCCATTTCAACCGCATTGACGACTGCCTCGACGACCTCTGCACCCGTATCGGCCCGCAGCTCACGCTTGGCATTCCGCTGGGCGTGGGCAAGCCCAATCCTCTGGTCAATGCCCTGTATGCCCGCGCCCGCGCCAACCCCGGCCTGAAATTGCGGATTCTTACCGCACTCTCGCTGGAAAAGCCCAAGGCCGGCAGTGAAATGGAGCAGCGTTTTCTCGGCCCTTTCGTGGAACGCGTATTCGGGGATTATCCCGACCTGGATTACGTGAAGGACCGCCACACCGGCCAGTTACCAAAAAACGTGGAAGTGGTCGAGTTCTTCCTGAAGTCCGGCGACTACCTGAACAACGACTACGCCCAGCAGCACTATCTCTGCAGCAATTACACCCATGTGGCACGCGACATGCTGCTGCAACGCGTGAACGTGGTGGCGCAGGCGGTGGCCGTGCGTGAGCGCGGCGGCCGCACCGAATATTCCCTGGCCTGCAATCCGGACGTGACGCTGGACCTGCTGCCGCTGCTGAAAGACTGTGGCTGGCCGGTGTATCGCATCCTCGTCGTCAACCGCGAACTGCCCTTCATGGAAAACGATGCGCTGGTGGATGAAAACGAGGTCGATGCCATCGTCAGTGATCCGGCCGGCACGCATACGGTGTTCTCGGCGCCGAACATGAAAGTGGCCACCACGGACTACGCCATCGGCCTTTATGTGAGCTCGCTGGTCAAGGACGGCGGCACCCTGCAGATAGGCATAGGCTCGCTGGGCGATGCCATTGCCCATGCCCTCATCCTGCGCGACCGCCACAATGCCGACTATGCCGGCGCCTTGCAGGCCCTGGGCGCACCCCTGGAAAACAGCCAGCCATTTGCACAGGGCCTGTATGGCTGTTCGGAAATGTTCGTCAACGGTTTCATGGCCCTGATCGAAGCCGGCATCCTGCGCCGCGAGGTTTTCGAGCATTACGGCCTGCAGAAACTGCTGAATGAAAACCGCATCGGCCTGGACGTGAACGAAGCCACCCTGCCCGCCCTGCTGGAGGCCCGCCTCATTCATTCACCGCTGAACGGCAGTGATGTCGAATTCCTGCAGCGTTTCGGCATTTTTCATGATGATGTAGTGCCCGAGCGCGACGGCCTGCTGGCCCGCAACCAGAAAATCGCGGCCGACATTGAAAGCCCAGGCTCGCTGGCCACCGTCAACCGCCTGTGCCTGGGCTCGCGCCTCAAGGGCGGCATCCTCATGCACGGCGGCTTTTTCCTGGGGCCGCGCGATTTTTATCAGAAGCTGCGCGAGCTCACGCCAGAACTGCGCGCACGCATAGGCATGACCAGCGTCGGCTACATCAACCAGCTTTATGGCCCGCAAGACCTGAAAACCCTGCAGCGCCGCGATGCCAGCTTCGTGAACACCTGCATGATGGTCACGCTCATGGGAGCCGCCATTTCCGACGGCCTGGACTCCGGCAAGCTGGTCAGCGGCGTGGGTGGACAATACAACTTCGTGTCACAGGCCCATGCACTGCAAGGCGCGCGTTCCATCCTCATGCTGCGCGCCACGCGGCGCAGCCAGGGCGAGGTGGTCTCCAACATCATCTGGAACTACGGCCATACCACCATTCCCCGCCACCTGCGCGATATCGTGGTGACGGAGTACGGCATTGCAGACCTGCGCGGACAGACCGACGTGACCATCATCAAGCGCCTGCTGGCCATTACCGACTCCCGCTTCCAGCCCGAGCTGCTGGCCCAGGCCAAGGCCGCCGGCAAGGTGGAGCCGGAATACGAAATGCCGGAAGCGGAGCTCAACAATATGCCCGCCACCGTGACCAGCCGCCTGCAAGGCCTGAAAGACAAAAACCTGCTGCCGGACTTCCCCTTCGGCGACGATTTCACCGATGAAGAGCGCGACATCCTGAAAATCCTGCAACGCATGCAGGAAAGTTCGGAGCATCCCCTGCAGCTCGTGAAATCGCTGGTGGCCAGCCTGCGCGAAGAAAAGGAAATCCCCACGGCCCTGCTGGAAAGACTGCAACTGGACCAGCCGGAAAACCTGAAGCAGCGTTTGCTGCGCCAGTTGTTCATCGGCAATGTCTGAACTCCTCCCGCAGGAGCGGCTTTAGCCGCGAAC
>JASLCO010000376.1 GCA_030146505.1 Moraxellaceae bacterium | reverse complement strand
GGAATACGACCTGCTCTGGCTGCTGGCTTCCAATGCTGGCCGCATCCTGTCGCGTGAAGACATCTTCGAGCGTCTGCGTGGCATTGAATATGATGGCCAGGACCGCTCCATCGACGTGCGCATTTCCCGTATCCGTCCCAAGATCGGCGACGATCCGGAAAACCCGCGCCGCATCAAGACGGTGCGCAGCAAGGGCTATCTCTTCGTCAAGGAATCTGCCTGATTTCTTAATCTGAGCCTCCCGCATGCCCAGCAGCATATTTGTACGCATTTATGGTGGTTTGCTGCTGGTCATCGCGGCGGTGGCGCTGGCCGGATATTTTTTCATACAGGCCATCAATACCCAGCGTGCCGATTCCTATCGCGAGAGCATGGCCACCGGCATGTTCCGCCTGATTGCCCTGGGAGTTTCCCGGCAGGAAGGGGATGCCCGTATTGCCTGGTTGTCGGAAGCCAGCCAGATCATGGATGGCCCCATCACCGTGGTATCGCCAGGTACGGAGCGCTTTACCGAGGATGAGCTGGCCCGCCTTTCCGAGGGTCGTGCCGTTTTTCGTGCCAGCGAAGAACAGAATTTTGCCGACATTTATTCGCGCATTCCCGGAGGTGGCGAGCTTTACATCAAGACGCGCATGTCCAAGGTGGGTGAACAGCAGGCCAAGGCGCTGGCGGTTTTTTTCCTGGAAGAACTGAGTCATTACCCCGGGCGTGAAGAGCAGCGCCTGCAGGAGCTGCAGCGCTATTTCCCCTATCCGGTCGTGATGATGCCGCTCTACAAGGCTGCGCTCGACCGTGACCAGCAGGCGCGCATACGCCGCAATGAAGTCGTGCTGGTACTGAAAGAAGGATCGGGCACGCGCAATTCCTCTCTGCGCATCGTGGCGCCCTTGCCGGGTGGCGATAATGTGCTGGTCATGGGCCCGCTCTACATTTTCGACTGGATGCCCATGCAACTGGTGTTGATGGTGGCGCTGGCGGCATTGTCCATCATCACGGTGGCAGCGTATTTCATCATTCATCCCCTGGAGCGCAAGCTGAAAAAGATGGAGCTGGCGGTTCGGCACATCCGTGGTGGTGATCTCAGCGCGCGTGCGCAGGTGCAGGGTTCCGATGAAGTCAGCCAGCTGGCGCATGCCTTCAATGGCATGGCTGAACATATCCAGCGTCTCATTGATTCGCAGCGCGAGATGACGCGGGCGGTATCGCATGAGCTGCGCACGCCGGTGGCGCGCTTGCGCTTTGGCATGGAAATGCTGGCGGAGACGGAGGATGGCGAGCAGCGCTTCGACCAGTTGCAACTGCTGGACCAGGATGTGGAGCAACTCAACCAGCTTATCGACGAAATCCTCACCTACGCCAAGCTGGAGCAGGGCACGCCTTCACTCCGGTTTGAAACCATAGAGCTCAAACAGCTCATGCAGCGTGTCGGTCAGGAGACCACAGCCCTCAATACCGGTCATGTCATTGAGGTGATCGAGGAGGGGGCTGATGTGCGCGTGGAAGCGGAGCTGCGTTATCTGCATCGCATCCTGCAGAATCTGGCGGGCAATGCCGTGCGCTATGCGCGCACCACGGTGCGCATTTCCGGCGGGATAAAAGGTAATGCCGCCTGGGTTTGCGTGGAGGATGACGGCCCCGGCATTCCGGAAAAAGACCGGGAAAAAATCTTCGAGCCTTTCGCCCGTCTTGATGACAGCCGTACCCGCACTTCGGGAGGTTATGGTCTCGGCCTTTCCATTGTGCAGCGCATTGCGTTCTGGCACGGCGGTCATATGGAGGTCGACAAGAGTGCCGCTCTGGGTGGCGCCTGTTTCACCTTTCGCTGGCCGGTGCGCCAGGCCTTGCGTCATGCCCGTACGAAAGCCCGTGCAGCAGGGGATAACACCCTGTAACAGGAGGCGCACAGCGACTCAACAGACCCTGCGCTGGAGCTGGCGCAATATGGCCTCATTCAGTCACTGCAACCCCCGCACTGATTGGACTCCTCAAATGGCAGTAATCGTTGTACCCCTGTTAGGCCCGCACGATGCGGGCCTTTTTTTATGTCCGCTCCCAGAGCACGGCGATAAGTGGCTAAAGGCAGGATTGACATAGGGTCTAATAACAATAATTATTCTCATTGCGATTTGTCCTCCTGCCGGAGTCCTCTTTATGTACGTCTGCATCTGCCGCGCCGTGACTGACAGCCAGATTCGTGATGCCGTCCAGGAGGGCTGCTGCAGCATGCGCGAGCTGCGTAATTGCCTGGGTGTGGCCACGCAATGTGGTCGTTGTGCCTTGACGGCACGAGACGTGCTGAACGAATCCCTGCAGGAAGCCGCCAAGGATATCGCTGGTGCGGCCTGATAATCGTTCTCTTTTCCCTTTGAATTCCTTGGCTTTTTTCATTCTCATCCCCGCCTTTGCCTGTTTCGCTCTGCTAAGCTTGCTGCCGTTTTCCATTGACGGAGCTGGCCATGAAAGGCGACGCCCAGGTTATTGCCTATCTCAACAAGGTCCTGGTGAACGAGCTCACCGCGATCAACCAGTA
>JASLCO010000031.1 GCA_030146505.1 Moraxellaceae bacterium | reverse complement strand
GGAGCGGCTTCAGCCGCGATGGCATGACGGAATAAAGGAGAGGAAGCGAGAAAGCGAGGAAAAAGGCATGGCGGCTGAAGCCGCTCCTGCAGGAAGGTCGCGGGGATTCAGGCGAGATAAATGTCGAAGCGCCCGCTTTTGCCTTCCAGCACCAGGCCGGGCTTTGCGCCGGCCAGCCAGGGCGCCAGGCGCGGGCGCTTCACCACCACACGCTTTTTGGCAGCAGCACGGGCCGGCACCAGCAAGGCATCGGCATCCACGTCCTCACCCACCACGGCACGGAAAACGCGCATTTCCTTTTTTACCAGCGCTGCCTTGTCACGATGCGGAAACATGGGGTCCAGATACACCACATCCGGGCGCTGTTCTGTACCGGCCAGGGCTTGCAGTTGCTGCAGAGAGTCACCGGGTGAAAACCGCAGGCGTGCCAGCAGTTCTGCCAGTTCCGGATACACCTGTGCACGCTGCAGGCCGTCTTCAATCAGTTCGGCAATCACCGGAGAGCGTTCCGCCACCTGCACATGGGCACCGGCAGCCGCCAGCACGCAGGCATCACGCAGGAGGCCGGCGGTGGCATCAAATACCTGCAGGGGCTGGGTGGCTTTCAAAAGTCCGCAGGCCTTCACCACCATTTCATGGCGGGCACGATTGTCGGCCACCCGCCAACCCAGCGAACCTTCTGCCAGATCAATGCGCACCGCGCCCGAGCCCGGCATGTCGAGCGCATAAAGCCCCAGCGCCTCCGGCTCCAGCACCAGCGCCGCACCGGCGGGCGCATGTTTTTTCAGTTCGGCTTTAAGCGGCTGGGCATAAATTTCGGCTGCCAGACCAAGACGTGTCGCCAGCTGCTGGCCCTCGGCCTTGCGCTCTTCGCAGACGAGAAAGCGCAGGGCCTGCATCAGTGTGACCAGTCCACAAGGCCGGTGAAGGCGGTGGCCAAGATGAAAAGGCCGAAGGCGATGCGGTACCAGGCAAACACGGTGAAGTCATGGCGCGTGATGAAGCGCATGAGGGCGCGTATCACCAGCAGGGCGGAAATGAAGGACACCACAAAGCCCACCGCGAACACCGGCAGATCGGCGATCATCAGCTCGTCGCGATGCTTGAGCACATCGTAGAAGGTGGCTGCAAACATGGTGGGGATGGCGAGGAAGAAGGAAAACTCGGCCGCGGCCTTGCGCGAAAGGCCGAAGAACAGCCCGCCGATGATGGTGGCCCCGGAGCGCGAAGTGCCGGGAATCAGTGCCAGACACTGGGCCAAGCCCACCTTGAGCGCATCGCGCCAGTCCATCTGCTCCACACTCTGCACACGTATCACGTGCTGGCGTTTTTCTGCCCACAGGATGAGCAGGCCTCCCGCCACCAGCGCCACGGCCACTGTCACCGGATTGAAGAAATACAGCTTGATCGCCTTGATGAAAAGCAGGCCGAGAATGGCTGCCGGCAGGAAGGCCACCAAGAGGTTGAGAATGAAGCGCTGGGCTGAAACCTCGCTGAACATGCCACGCGCCACCACGAAAAGACGCTCGCGATATTCATAGCAGACGGCAAGAATGGCACCCAGCTGTATGGCCACCTCGAAGATGTCGCGCTTTTCCTTGGTCCAGAAATCAATCAGGTCGGCGGTGATGATGAGATGGCCGGTGCTGGAGATGGGCAGGAATTCGGTAATCCCCTCCACCAGTCCCATGATGAGGGCCTTGAACAGCAAAAGCAGGTCCACGAATAACTACTCCTTGATTTGCAACGATGCGGATTGATAGGCGGACTGGAACTCCGGCGGCATGCGACGCACGCGGCCTTCTTTTATGTCCACGCAAACCCAGTGCGTACGGCCGCGAAACACGGTCTGGCCATCGCTGGCACGTACGAACTGGTAGGCACGGTGCGTGGAAAGCCGGTCACAATGCAGCAGCCAGGTTCCCAGCAGGATGTCTTCGCCGAGAAAAGTAGCCTGCAGATAATCCATTTCATGGCGACGCGCGACCATGCCATGACCTATGCGCTGGTAAGCCGCCTCATCCAGACCCAAGGCCCGGCTATGATCCCAGGCCACCGCTTCCAGCCACTGCAGGTACACCACATTATTGGTGTGCTGCATGATGTCGATATAGGCAGGCAACACCTTTACCGTGAGGATATGCGGGCCAGGAAAATCCCAGACGGGCTCGGTCATCATTCTCGCCCCGGCAGTTTTTTCCAGACTTCATCGCGCAGATAAACCGGCAGCGCCAGTTCCGCGGACTGTGCGGCACCCTGCGCATGCAGGGCAAGTGCCAATGGCACTATGTCTTCTGCGGAAGGAAAAAGTTCCGCATCACTGCCGAGAAAATGACACTGCTCACGCAGCACAGCCTCATGTACGGCCAGACCATTTCCCGCCACAAAGAACTCGCCGCGCAATTTTTCCGGCAGATTGGCGGGCGAGCAAAGATGGTCCACATCCAGCGCCTGCATCAGCCCATCCTGTACGGCATAGGCCCCGGCATAGACCTCGTCCATACGGGCATCAAACACCGACAAGGCTCGCTGCGCGCCGTGCACACGCAAGACACCCTGCGCCAGGGTCTGCAGACTGGACACTGCAATCACCGGCAAATCACGGGCAAAGGCCAAAGCCTGCACCGCCGCTGCGGCAATACGCACACCGGTAAAAGCGCCGGGGCCACGGCTGTAAGCCAGAGCCTCGATCTCTTTCAGCGTCAAATCCGCTTCGGCCAGCACCTCATCAATCATGGGCAGCAGCAATTCCGTCTGCAGGCGTGGCGCATGACGGAAACGGGAAAAAATCCGGCCCTCATGATGCAGGGCCACCGAACAGGCTTCGGTAGAAGTCTCAAGCGCTAACAGTTTCATGGCTCATCACATCAGCATCGGCCGCCGCCATGGCGTCCAGCAGGGTAAAGAATTCGCGCACTTCGGTCAGGGAACGGGTGCGGCGCATGGGCGGCAGGCTTTGCAGGAAAAGCTGGCCATAAGGACGGCCTACCAGACGCGGATCGCAAACCATGAGCACACCGGTATCGTTTTCATCACGAATCAGGCGGCCCGCGCCCTGCTTCATGGCAATGATGGCACCCGGCAATTGATAGCTGATGAAGGGATTGCGACCGCGTGCCTTGTAAGCATCAATACGCGCCGCCACTACCGGCTCACCCGGAGAGGCAAAAGGCAGCTTGTCGATGATGACGCAGGACAGCGCTTCGCCGCGCACGTCCACGCCCTCCCAGAAACTGCCCGTGCCCAAAAGGATGGCATTGCCATGCTCGCGAAAACGCCGCAGCAATTCGGCCTTGGCCATGCTGCCCTGCACTAGCAGGGGATATTCGATACGCCCGCGCAACCAGTCCGCCGCTTCTTTCAGCGCACGGTGGCTGGTAAAAAGCACAAAAGCTCGGCCACGACTGGCCTGCAGTACCGGTAAAGAGGCCTCCAGCACTGCCTGCGTGTAGCTGCGATCCGAAGTATCGGGAAGACCACGCGGCACATAAAACAGCGCCTGCTTTTCATAGGCGAAGGGACTGGGCAGCTGCATTTCTTCCAGATCATTGAGGCCCAGCTGATTGGAGAAATGACGGAAATCATCGTGCACGGCCAGCGTGGCCGAGGTGAAAACCCAGGCGGATTTGCGCCCCGTCACCATGTCGCGGAAAGGCTTGGCCACATCCAGTGGTGTCCACTGTATGGCAAAACCTTTCTTGAAAGTCTCGAACCAGTGTACCTGGCTTTCCGGCGTGTCACCGGTGAGCCTGGCAAACTGCGCCAGCAGTTCTTCGGAGCGGCGATGACAGTTTTCCAGCCCCTTGCTGCGCACACTGGCGGCTTTCAGGCAGTCGGAAAGATGGCCCAACGCCATGTTCACGGCTTCAATGGCTGCCGGCATTTTTTCCAGCCCGGACACCTCGGACCAGATGCCCTTGCGGATTTCATCACCAAAGACGATGCGCAAATCCGCCACGCGGTTTTCCAGCTGTGTGGAAGCATCAAGGATCGAGCGCATTTCCCCGGCGGCCTGCAGCATTTCACTCACGGCATCCTGTGCCAGATCAAGCAGCTGGCGCGAGGAAATATTCTCGCCAAAGAACATGGAGGCCACTTCCGGCAGCTGGTGGGCCTCGTCAAAGATCACGGCCGAGGCATCCGGCAGCAGCTCGCCAAAGCCTTCTTCCCTGATGGCGATGTCGGCAAAGAAAAGATGGTGGTTCACCACCACCAGATCCGCCTCACTGGCTTTCTGCCTCGCCTTCATCAGCGGGCACTCTTCCAGCAGAGGACAGTCCTGGCCCAGGCAGTTGTCCGCCGTGCTGGTCACCAGTGGCCAGACGCTGGCGTCTTCCGGCAAATCAGCCAGCTCGGCAATATCACCGCTGACGGTCTGGTGCGCCCATTCGGAAACGCGCTGCAACTCATGCACGGTCTGCTTGCTGGGGAAGCGACCGTCATCCAGATGGATTTGCAGGCGATAGGGGCAAAGATAATTGGAGCGGCCCTTGAGCAGGGCGGTGCGTACAGAAACACCAAGGGCGGCCAGCACGGTAGGCAGGTCGCGATGGAAAAGCTGGTCCTGCAGATTGCGCGTGCCGGTGGACACAATCACCTTTTCACCGGACATCAGGGCTGGCGCCAGATAGGCATAGGTCTTTCCGGTGCCCGTGCCCGCCTCCACCATGAGGATGCGGTGATCGGCAAGCGCGCCAGCCACCGCATCGCTCATGGCGAGCTGCGCTTCGCGCGGACGGAAACCCGGGATATGCTGCGCCAGCCGGCCGCTTGCCCCGAGAATCTCCTGGCTTTGAAAGGATGTGGTCATGTCGGGGCGGGGCCATCCGGAAACAAAGCGCGATTCTACCCCAATGCAGCACTCTCGAACGCAGCATCACTCAATGCCCCCTTCCCCGCTACCGCCCTGCTCCGCCATTGTGCTGGCTGGCGGTCGCTCCAGTCGCATGGGCGGTCGCGACAAGGCGCTGGCATTACTGGCCGGCCACCCGCTGATTGCCCACGTGCTGGCCAGGCTGCGTCCACAGGTTGATGACATCGTCATCAACTGCAACCGCCACCAGAAAGAACTCGCCGCTTTCGGCCACCTGCTGATCAATGATGAAACACCGGATCACCCCGGGCCACTGGCCGGCATTGCCGCCGCCCTGCCGCATTGCAGGCATGATCTGGTACTGGTCACTCCCTGTGATACACCGTGGCTGCCTGGCGATCTTTACCCGCGTCTGGCTGCCATGATGTTGCCGGAAAACCGGCTCGTGATTGCCCACGATGGCCAGCGCCTGCAGCCACTTTTCATGTTGTTGCGGCGTACGCTACTCCCTTCCCTGCAGGCCACTCTGAGCCAGGGCCATTACAAGGTGGAAAAATGGTGTGCCGAAGAAAATGCCGCCATTGCCCGCTTTGAGAATGGGGAGGCTTTTGCCAATCTGAATACACCCTCAGAGCTGGATGCGGCCAGAAAACAGGAGAGCGAAAAAGACGGCTCCGCTTTTGGAGAAAAAGCAGAGTAGATCAAGATGGCAGGATTATCTGCCTGCCTTTTTCATCTGAAAATCCGCCCGTGACGGTTTGCAGTCATGCCGACAAAACGCTTTCGCGATTCTCGGCCCGAAAAAAAACCCCGCCGAAGCGGGGTTTTTCATTTTCAGGCAGCGGCAGGAGCCGGAGCAGCCTTGGGCGGACGACCGCGACGCACTGCCTTCTTGGCGGCAGGCTTCTTGGCGACAGCTTTCTTGGCGACAGGCTTCTTGGCAGCGGGCTTGCGGGCAGCCGGCTTCTTAGCAGCAGCCGGACGACCGCGACGCACTACCCTCTTGGGAGCAGCTGCGCGCTTGGCGGCAGCAGCAGCCTTCTTGGCAGCAGCAGCGTTCTTCCGGGCCAGGCGCTTGGCGGCAGCAGCAGCCTTGCGGGCAGCGGCGCGCTCGGCAACCTTGGCACGTGCAGCTTCGCGCTTGGCGATTGCACGCAGCTTGGCAGCCGCTTTCTTGGCAGCCAGCTTCACCTTGGCAGCCGCTTTCTTGGCAGCAGCCTTCACCTTGGCAGCATCAGCCTTGGCAATGCGCTTTTCAGCAGCCTTGGTGGCGCGCACAACAGCGGCAGCACGCTTCTTCTCGAGGGAAGAAGCCAGCTTGGCGACGCGAGCATCGGCAGCAGCCTTGGCCTTCTCGACAGCAGCGTTCACTTTGGCCTTGGCCAGAGCAGCCTTGGCAACGCGAGCAGCAGAGCGAGCAGACTTCACCTTGGCGGCAGCAGCGGCCTTCTTGGCGGGAGTCGTGGCAGCTTTGGCAGCAGCGGTAGCAGCAGTCAGAGCGGCAGCAGCCTTGGCAGCAGTATCAGCAGCCTTGGCAGTTGCAGCGTTGGTTACGGGAGCGGCACGGCGAGCAGCAGGCTTGCGGCCCGGCTTTTTCGCAACAGCTTTCTTCGTGGATCGAGCCATTGAAGGATCTCCTCCTGAGTTTTGAGATGCGAATTACGTGTACTACGGGTGAGAAAATTAGCACAAAAAAAAAGCAGCGGGTACAAATAACAAGCACTTAACCCCGTTTTTTGCCATTTTTTTTGAAAAAAATTCAATAAAACCTGATTTTTTACCCCGCAAAACCATTTTCGCCGGATTATCTGTCTGGCTTTCTTCCGATTATTCCCTTTGTGTCATCACCACAAGCAAAGTGATTTTGTCCTTTCAAACTTCTTTTTCTCCCCGCTTCCGGCATTTTCTTAAAGTCTTTTTCGGGTATGAAAGCGCTCACCGGAAAAAGGGTTCATGACACCCGGAATGTTTGCCGATAATCCCGACCAGCCCTTCCGGAACTTTTCTGCACGGCATGGGCCAGCCTTTTTCAGGAGTGTCAGGATCAGGATGCAGCGCCTGAAAATGTCCTTAATTGTCCATTCCATCCATGCCGGAAAAGAAAACAAACACATGTGGACGTAACGGAAATGAAAACGGCGCTGCCTTTTTCAGGTCAGCGCCGTGTTACCAGTGGAAACATCCGGAGCAGGAATTCAGTTCGCCATATGCGCCTGCAGGTGTGGGACGAGCAGCCCTGCCATCATGGCAATATGGTCGGGGCGGGCATTGAGCGCCGGAATGTAGGCGTACTCCTTGCCACCGGCATGTAGGAAAGTTTCCCGGTTCTGCCCGGCAATCTCCTCCAGCGTTTCCAGGCAGTCGGCGGAAAAAGCGGGACAGACAACCTGCACGGATGCCACGCCAGCCACCGCCCATTCCTGCAAAAGCACATCGGTATAGGGCTTCACCCAGGCCTGGGCGCCAAAGCGCGACTGGAAACTGAAAGCCCAGGCCACGTCAGGCAGATCAAGTGCCGCCGCCAGCAAGCGTGCTGTTTCCTGGCATTGCTGCGGATAAGGATCGCCCTTGTCGGCATAGGGTTGGGGAATGCCATGAAAAGACATGAGCAGTTTTTCTGCCCGTCCGTGCGTTTGCCAAAACGCCTGCACAGATGCTGCCAGTGCAGCAATGTAGTCAGGATGCCGGTGGTAATCCCTGATGACGGTCAACGCCGGCTGCTTGCGTTGCGTGGCCAGCCAGCGCGCCGCGATGTCGTAGACCGGTGCAGTCGATGTGGCCGAGTACTGGGGAAAGAGCGGCAACAGCAGCAGCTTTTCGCACGCCTCACCTGCCAGCTTGTCCAGTGCCGCCGACAAGCCCGGCTGACCGTAACTCATGGCGGGCAGGACACGAATGTCGGCATCGGCAAAACGGCCGGCCAGGTTTTCCTGCAGGAGCGCTGCCTGCTCGCGCAATATCCGGCGCATGGGCGAGTCGCCATCGGCCCAGATCATTTCATACAGGCGGGCAACCCGGCGCGGGCGCAGGGGCAGCACGAAAAGATTGAGGATGATCCACCAGAGCGGGCGCGGCATTTCTATGACGCGCCTGTCCGAAAGGAATTCACGCAAATAACGCCGCACGGCCGCCGGCGTCGGCGCATCCGGCGTTCCCAGATTCACCAGCAGGATGCCCAGACGCGGGCGGGATGGCACCGACATGTCAACCTCGTTTCAGGAAAGCTGGCAGGATTCAAGCAAATTCAAACCGGCTGGGGAAGCGGCAGGGATGAAAGCAGGGTGGCAACGGCGGGTCTGCCGCAAAAAGCAAAACGCCGTGCAGGAGCACGGCGTTTTTCGGCAAACCTTCTTGCTTCTTATATATAGAAGGAAGAATCAGCCCAGGATGGAGAACAGACGGGCCGAAATCTCGTCCACCGGACCCACGCCTTCTATGCGGGCATACTTGGGGGCGTTGGCATTTCCGGCAGCCGCGAGCTTCTGGTAGAAGCCCACGAGTTGCTTGGTCTGGGTGTGGTAAACATCGAGGCGCTTCTTGATGGTGTCTTCCTTGTCATCATCGCGCTGCACCAGGTCTTCACCGGTCACATCATCCTTGCCGGCTGCTTTCGGCGGATTGTATTTGACGTGGTAGACACGACCGGAGGCCGGATGTGTGCGGCGGCCGGAAAGGCGCTCGATGATCTCGGCATCGTCCACATGGATTTCAATGACGTGATCGATATTCACGCCGGCCTGGATCATGGCTTCGGCCTGGGGGATGGTGCGCGGGAAGCCGTCGAAGAGGAAACCGTTCTTGCAATCGGGCTGGGCGATGCGGTCTTTCACCAGGCCGATGATGATGTCATCCGACACGAGGCCGCCGGCATCCATGATCTTCTTGGCGGCCAGGCCGAGTTCGGTACCGGCCTTGACGGCAGCACGCAGCATGTCGCCCGTGGAAATCTGGGGAATGCCGTACTTCTGCATGATGAGCTGGGCCTGTGTGCCCTTGCCGGCGCCGGGCGCCCCCAAAAGGATGATGCGCATGTGTGTCACTCCAGAATCATCAAGAACAAGTACGGAATATCAGCCGACAGGGCCCGGGTTCTTGGGCGCGAGGGCTCGGTTGCCGGCGCGGGAAGCCCGCAAAGATACACGCCGGTCAGGCGCTTCACAAGCCGACTGCCGGCGCCGGAACCCCCTCAGCGCACGCTCTGGATGAGCAGTTCCACACTGTGTGCATCACCCCCCTGGCGCACCGGAACCGCTATTGCCTCCAGATCACCGGGCTGCGCCTCGGGACTGCCGTGGCGGGAAATGCGGGCGGAAATCACGACCTCGGGCACCGAGGAAAGCTTGAGCGTGGGCATGGGACTCTGGCTGTCATCCAGTTCCACGGAAAACGGCAGCTCGCCGGCGGGACGCCTGACCACGGCCAGCGGCATGGGCGGACCGTTCAGGGCACGCGCGAATATATAGACGGTATCGTCGCGGGTGAATTTGCCGGCCAGCTTGCGGTCCACCTGCACGCGTACGCGTATGCCGGGAACAGCAGCCGTTGCGGCAGGTGAGGCAGCTGCGCCCGGCTTCAGTTTTTCGCGGGCCGCTGCCAGCGTCTGTGCAATCTGCTGTACGACGGACGAGGCTTCATTGCCCGTGCCAGCGTGTGATGCACGCTGCGCCTGCAGCTTTTCCAGCGTACTGACGGCAAGTGCGTAATCGCCGGAGCGATAGGCCGCGAAGCCGAGCAGGGCCATGGCGCCCTCGTGCTGCGGATTCTTTTCCAGCACCGAGGCCAGCAATTGCCGGCTGAGCGGGTCCAGCTGCCCTTCATTGCTGTACAGCCGCGTTTGCGCATACGCCAATTGATAACGTGGCTCGTCCGGATTCAGGCGCCAGGCATGCTCGAAAGCGGTCAGGGCCGGCTCACCCATCTCCAGTTGCACATAGCTCATGCCCAGCATGAACCAGCCATCGGCATTGTCGGGCTCGCCCTGCAGACGGTATTGCAGTACGCGAATGAAATCCGGCAGCGTGTGGGCGCGGCTTTCCTCTTCGCTGGGCGCTTCGCCCATGAGCACGCGATCCACCGCCGGCTCCATGTCATGGCGCAACTGCCACCATTTCGCCAAGCCCTGGGGCGCCACCACGCCCCAGTAAAAAAGCAGGGACAGCAGCGGCAGCAATACCAGCACCAGCCAGCCTGCAAGCCGGCGCGAAGTGCCGCCATTTGCCGCCGGCGTGCTGTCCAGCATCAGCATATTGCGCTCCAGCTCCACGCGCAGTTCGGCCAGCGTGTCGGCATCCAGCCGTCCTTCGGCCTCGTCTTTTTCCAGTTCGGCCAGACGTTCGCGGAAAACACGGCGGTTGAGCTCAAGCAGGTTCTGCCCGCTTTCATCAGGACGACGCCACAGGGGCAGCACCACCAGCCCGGCAACGGCCAGGGCAAGGGAAAAAGCCAGGAACCAGAAAAGAATCATGTGAAATCAGGGCCGGGAAGAGGGGTTGGAATCGTCCAGCAAGGCTGCCAGTTTCTTTTTTTCTTCATCGCTCAAGGGCAGTGCCGCCAGCGGCTTGCGACGCACGCGCCAGACCAGTACGGCACCTGCCACCACCATCAGGAGCAACGGACCGAACCAGAGCAGCGAGGTATTGGCGCGCAAGGGTGGGCGATAGGTAATGAAATCGCCGTAGCGGTCCACGAGGTAGGCGCGGATTTCATCATCCGTCTTGCCCTGCTGCATCAATTCCCAAGCACGGCGCTTGAGGTCCCTGGCCACTTCGGCATCGGAGCCCGCCAGATTCTGGTTCTGGCATTTCGGACAACGCAACTCGTCAATCAGCTGACGGAAACGCTGCTCCTGTTCCGGCGACTGGAAAGGAAAAACATCAATGGCCGCCTGGGCCGAAACAGCGAGGAAAAGAAGCAGCGGCAGGATTTTTTTCACAGGCTGCTCCCCGAGGCATCGTCGTCGGCCGGCAGCGGCTTGTCGGCCAGCAGCGCCTCATAGCGCGGACGCAGCACGTTTTCCCATTTTTCCGCATCCAGCACGCCGATGTAGCGGTAACGGATATTGCCAGCTTTGTCGACCAGGTAGGTTTCCGGCGCGCCATAAACCCCGAGGTCCAGGCCCAGGTCGCCCTTGTCGTCAAACAGGGTGAAGCGGAAAGGGTTGCCGTGCAGTTCCAGGTATTTCTGTGCCGACTCGCGGTAATCCTTGTAATTGATGCCGATGATGGGCACGCCCTGCTCCGCCATGTGCTTGAGCACGGGATGCTCGACCTGGCAGGAAATGCACCAGGTTGCCCAGACATTCAGGAACAGCACCTGCCCTTTCACATCGGCTGCCGTCAGTTTTTTTTCCGGCGTATCCAGTGTGCTGAGGCTGAAGTCCGGCAGTGGCTTGCCGATGCGGGCAGAAGGCAGTTCGGTGGGGTCCTTGCCCAGGCGACTGCCCAGCAGGACGGCAAGACCGATGAAAAGGAGCAAAGGCAGGGCATAAAGTGCAAGGCGAACGGGCTTGCTCATCAGATTTTTTCTCCCGTCACCGGTAGGGCGGATGCTGTTGTCTTGCGCATGCGGTAACGGCGATCCGTCGCGGCCAGCACGCCGCCCGCGGCCATGACGAGGGCACCCAGCCACAGCCAGCGCACAAAGGGTTTGTGATAAACGCGCACAGCCCAGGAGTTGCCGTCTTCCAGCGGTTCGCCCAGCGCCACATAAAGGTCGCGGAACAGGCCCGGATCAATCGCCGCCTCCGTCATGGTGTTGCGCTGCACGTTGTACACGCGTTTTTCCGGATACAGGTGACGGATGCTGCTGCCGTTCTTCAACACTTCGACATCACCGCGACGCGCCATGTAATTGGCACCCTTGCGCTCGCTCACGCCGTGAAAGACAAAGCTGTATTCACCTTCCGTCACGGCCTCGCCCGGCGCCATGCGTACGTCCCGCTCCATGCTGTGCGTGGACACCAGCGTGACGCCCAGCACTGTCACCAGCAGGCCGAGATGGGCCAGCTGCATGCCGACATAGCTGCGCGACAGGCGACGCAGACCGGCCCACGCCCCTGCCCTGGCAGTACGCACTTTTGCCAGCACGTCACGCACGATGGCAATCGCCACGGTGAACACCAGCGTGCAGGCAATGGCCACGCGCACATTGATGTCGCCAAACCAGAGCAGCGGCAGCACCACGCCCAGCAGCATCCCGCCCAGCAACACCAGCAGATGCGGCTTGAGCAGCTTGCCGGCATCCTGGCGCTTCCAGTTGGCCTGCGGTCCCAGCGCGAGGAAGAAAAGCAGGAGCAAGGTCAAGGGCACGAAAAGCAGGTTGAAATACGGCGGCCCCACGGAAATCTTGCCGAGATGCATGGCATCGGCCACCAGCGGAAACAGCGTACCCAGCAGTACCACGGTGGTGGCGGTCAGCAGCAGGAGGTTGTTGGCCAGCAGGAACATTTCGCGCGAGACGAGCTCATAACGCGATTCACTGCTGAGCGCGCCGGCACGCACTGCAAACAGCGTGAGCGAGCCACCGATCACGACCGCGAGGATGCCCAGCACGAAAAGTCCGCGCGAAGGGTCGGACGCAAAAGCATGCACGGAGGTCAGCACGCCGGAACGCACGAGGAAGGTACCGAGCAGGCTGAGCGCAAAGGCGATGATGGCCAGCAGCACCGTCCACGCCTTGAACACGCCGCGCTTTTCCGTCACGGCCAGCGAGTGCAGCAGCGCGGTGCCGGCCAGCCAGGGCATGAAGGAGGCATTTTCCACCGGGTCCCAGAACCACCAGCCGCCCCAGCCCAGTTCGTAATAGGCCCACCAGGAGCCCAGCGCGATGCCCAATGTAAGGAAGCACCAGGCCGCCAGTGCCCAGGGCCGCGACCAGCGCGACCAGGCCGAATCCAGCCGGCCGCCCATGAGGCCGGCCAGGGCAAAGGCAAACGGCACGGCAAAACCCACATAGCCCATGTAAAGCATGGGGGGATGAACAATGAGGCCGGGGTCCTGCAGCAGGGGATTGAGGTCATTGCCGTCAGGCGGGAAATCCGGCAGCAGGCGCGCGAACGGATTGGACGTAAAAAGGATGAAGAGCAGGAAGGCCACGCTGACCGTGCCCAGGATGGCAATGACACGCGCCGTCATGTCGCGCGGCAGGCTGCGGCTGAAACGGGCCACCGCCGCCGTCCAGCCTGACAGCACCAGCGCCCAGAGCAGCAGCGAGCCTTCATGTCCGCCCCACACGGCCGACATCTTGTACCAGACCGGCAGCAGCGTATTGCTCTGGCGCGCGGCGTAATCCAGGGTGAAATCGTTGTCCAGGAAGCCCGCCGTGAGCGCCGCAAAGGAAAACAGCAGCAGGGAAAACTGCACGTAGGCCGCGCTGCGCGCCACGGCCTGGGCCGAAGTCTGTCGCGCCCATACGCCATAAAGAGGAAGGATGGCCTGGGCCAGTGCAACAAACAGCGCCAGCACCAGGGCAAAATGGCCAAGCTCGACGAGCATTGAGAAGCTCCCGCATGGGATGGATTCGGTTTTTTCTTGTGCGGCAGATGCCGGAAACGGCGCCATGATACGCAGGGGTCCTGCCTTGTCCAGCCATGAGCTGTAACGGTGGCAGGCCCGTGCCGGCAGCCTTGACCTTTTGGTCACCAACCTAAACATTTGGAAACAAGTTGCGCCGGGCTGTCTCCGGACCGTCAGGATTGCCCTGTTACAATGCCCCGCGCCGCCGCCATGGCTGCCGCTGAACCGGATGATGCGGACATGAGAAACCGCAAGCCCGGCCCTTCAGCTCAACCGGTTACTCAAGGACTGTATTCCCATGCGCAAGAATTCCTTCAGCCGTGACGATCTCCTGGCCTGCGGCCATGGCGAGATGTTCGGCCCAGGCAATGCCCGCCTGCCCCTGCCCAATATGCTGATGATGGATCGCGTCGTCAGCATCACCGATGAAGGCGGAGAATTCGGCAAAGGCGAAATCATTGCGGAATTCGACATCAATCCCGACCTCTGGTTCTTCGGCTGCCATTTTGAAAGCGACCCCGTGATGCCCGGCTGCCTCGGTGTGGACGCCATGTGGCAGCTGCTGGGCTTCTGGCTCGCCTGGCGCGGCAATCCCGGCCGTGGCCGTGCGCTGGGCGCCGGTGAAATCAAGTTCTTCGGCCAGGTCCTGCCCACGCACAAGAAAGTCACCTACCACCTGCACATCAAGCGTGTGGTGGAGCGCAAGCTGGTGGTCGGCATTGCCGACGCCAGGATGTATGTGGATGGCCGCGAAATCTATTCCGCGCAGGACCTGCGCTGCGGTCTCTTCACCAGCACGGACGATTTCTGAAACCGGCAGGAAGAATGAAAGCGGCCTGCCCACAAGGCGGGCCGTCCCCGAAAAAACCGTCGCCAGCCAGCCGCCGGCAGCCATAAAGCGGCAACCATCAGTGAGGATGAACCATGCGTCGCGTCGTGATCACCGGTCTTGGCATCGTCTCCAGCCTCGGCAATGACAAAGCCACCGTCAGCGAAAGCCTGCGCCTGATGCGCTCCGGCATACGTGCCAACCCCGTCTACGCCGAAATGGGCTTTCGCAGCCAGGTCAGCGGCACCCCCGATATTGACCTGGAAGCACTCATCGACCGCAAGGACAAGCGCTTTGAAGGCAGCGCCGCCTCCTATGCCCACGTTGCACTGCAGCAGGCGATTGCCGATGCCAACCTGCCGCCCGATGTCGTCTCGCATGTTCGCACCGGACTCATCGCCGGCTCCGGCGGTGCCTCCACCGCCAACGTGGTGGAATCGGCCGACATCGCCCGCAACAAAGGTATCAAGCGCATAGGTCCCTACATGGTGCCGCGCACCATGAGCAGCACCGTCTCTGCCTGCCTTTGTACCGCCTTTGCAATCAAGGGCATCAACTATTCCATTTCCTCTGCCTGCGCCACCAGCGCGCACTGCATAGGCAGCGCCGTCGAGCAGATCCAGCTGGGCAAGCAGGATGTGATGTTTGCCGGCGGCGGCGAGGAAGAGCACTGGACCCTGTCCTGCCTGTTCGATGCCATGGGCGCCATGTCCAGCAAGTACAACGACAGGCCGGAAACCGCTTCTCGCGCCTACGACGCCAACCGTGACGGCTTCGTTATCGCCGGCGGCGGCGGCATGCTGGTGCTGGAGGAATACGAACACGCGCTTAAACGTGGCGCGAAAATCTACGCCGAAGTGGTGGGCTATGGCGCCACCTCCGACGGCTACGACATGGTGGCCCCCAGCGGCGAAGGTGCGGCGCGCTGCATGAAGATCGCCATGGCCACGGTGGATACGCCCATCGACTACATCAATGCCCATGGCACCTCCACGCCGGTGGGTGATGTCGCCGAGCTCAAGGCCGTGCGTGAAGTATTTGGTGACAAGGCACCGAAGATCAGCTCCACCAAGTCCATTTCCGGCCACTCACTGGGAGCCGCCGGCGTGCAGGAAGCGATTTACTGCCTGCTCATGCTGGAAGGTGATTTCGTGGCAGGCTCCGCCAATATCGAAACGCTGGATCCATTGGCGGAAGGTCTGCCTATCGTGCGCGAGACCATCAGCAATGCCGGTCTGAAAACGGTGATGTCGAACAGCTTCGGCTTTGGTGGCACCAATGCCACGCTGGTGATGCGCAAACTCTGACGCTCGCCGGCCGGCATGAAAAAGCCCGGGAAATTCCCGGGCTTTTTCTTTTGTCCCCGGCAAATCCCACGCCCCGTGAAAGCGATTGCGGGAGCGGCTCCAGCCCGACGCTTTTTCCGGCTGCCTGCCTTCGGCCTCTATATACGCGCCGGACTTACGGGCCCCTTAAAAACCAAAAAGAATTCTGCCATGACGGCGCTGCGCAGACCTTGCAGTGTTTCAAGCCGGAACGAATGCTGAGACCCTGCCTTGCCCTCAGCGCGGCAACAAACGCACACGCGGCGCATCCTGCGCTTGCCCGCAATCCATGCCGGCCACTGCCACCAGTTCGCTGCCACGCCAGATCAGGGGCAGGCGTTCGCGCTCCCAGGGGGGAATGCCATATTCCTGGAAAAGGGTTTTCAGCTCGCGCGCATGACCGTCAATACGCAGGTGCTCGCCGCCTTTGCGGTAATTCACGCGCAAAAACTCGGGCATTGACTCAAGGTGCAGGCAACGACCATCGGGTAAAGACAAATCCGCATTTCCGCTCCAGTCCTGCTCCCAGTCTTGTGGCAGGGCCTGCAAGGGCGGCATGGCGTAAAGATGTTTGCGATAGCGGCGGATTTGCGTTCCTTCCCATTGCAGCAAAGGCATGGCGTCTTCGCGTGCCGGCACGACTTCGCTCAGGATACGCTGCAGCATGGCTTCGTCCGGCAACGTGAAACCCTGTTGCTGCAACCAGTAGCGCAACAGCAGGCGCTGTCGTGCCGGAGAAAGCAGCAACACCTGCGGAACCAACAAGCGCTGTTGCACATCCACAACGCCACGGGCCAATTCAGCGGCCAGCTCATCCAGCAGGATGTCGGCTTCGCGCAGGCGCGAGGCCGTGGCAGCCAGGGTTGCCGTGGCGGCAGGCCAGCGGCTACGCAGCAGGGGCAGCGCCTCGTTTCGCAGGAAATTGCGGGCATAGCGGCTGTCGGCATTGGATTCGTCTTCCATCCAGTGCAGGCCCTCGGCCCTTGCCCAGTCCTCGAGCCTTGCACGGGGAATATTCAGGAAAGGGCGCCATTGCGGCACGGACCCGCCCTCGCCCAGCGGCAGGCGACTGACGGCAGCCATGGCAGCAAGACCGCGTACGCCGGCACCACGCAACAGGCGAAACAAAAGGGTTTCGGCCTGGTCATCCTGATGCTGGGCCAGCAGCAGTGCATCACCGGTGTTCAGCACGCCGGCAAATGCGGCGCGACGGGCACTGCGTGCCGCCGCTTCCAGGCTGCCACCGGACCCGACATGCACGCGGCAGGTTTCAAGCGGAATATCCAGAGCCTTGCATACTGACCGGGCATGCTGCGCCCAGACATCGGCATTCGGGCTCAGGCCGTGATGCACATGCACGGCGAGCACGGGCAGGGAAAAAGCCGGGGCTTCCCGGGCCAGGGCCTGCAACAGCACAGTGGAATCCAGTCCGCCGGAAAAGCCGACCACCAGCCGCTGCACCCCGGGGCTGGCGGCCAGCTCACGCACGAGAAAGGCATTCAGGGTGTTCCGGGGCATGGTGCTTCCTGATCCAGATCATTTACCGCAGCAGAATACAGCCACTTCAATCCAGAAAAGCGGCAAAGAAAAACGCCGGCATTTGCCGGCGTTTTTGTTGCACTTTTCATTCGATGCCGTAGCTCATCAGGCGCTCGTAGCGGCGCTTGAGCAGGACCGGCTCGTCCATGGCGCGCAACTTCTTGAGCTGGCGTATCAGCGCCTTGCGCAGATTATCGGCCATGGTATCACCATCGCGGTGCGCGCCGCCCAGAGGCTCTTTCACAAGCTCGTCTACAAAGCCCAGGGTCTTCAAACGCTCAGCAGTCAGCCCCATTGCTTCGGCAGCATCAGCCGCCTTGGCCGATGTCTTCCAGAGAATGGAAGCGCAACCTTCGGGGGAAATCACGGAATAGGTACTGTATTGCAGCATGAGCAGGGCGTCGCAAACACCAATGGCCAGCGCGCCGCCGGAACCGCCTTCGCCGATCACGGTGGAAATGATGGGTGTCTTCAGACGTGACATCACGGCGAGATTGCGGGCAATGGCTTCGGACTGGCCCCGCTCTTCAGCGTCAATGCCAGGATAGGCGCCCGGCGTGTCGATGAAAGTGAGGATGGGCAGCTTGAAGCGCTCGGCCATTTCCATGAGACGCAGGGCCTTGCGATAGCCTTCCGGCTTGGGCATGCCAAAGTTGCGTTTCACTTTTTCTTTTACATCGCGGCCTTTCTGGTGACCTATCACCATCACCGGTTCGCCCAGCAGGCGGGCAGTACCACCGACAATGGCGGCATCGTCGCCGAAGGTGCGGTCGCCATGCAGTTCGTCAAAGTCCGTGAAGATGTGCTCGACATAGTCGAGCATGTAGGGACGCTTGGGATGGCGCGAAATCTGCGACACCT
>JASLCO010000352.1 GCA_030146505.1 Moraxellaceae bacterium | reverse complement strand
ACCGCAGCAACCTGCTGGTGTTGCTGCGGTTTTCCGACAGCGGGCTGTGCAGTTCGACCGGCACTTTTTCCGTGCTGAGCTCCACGCGCGTGATCACGGCATTGCGGCGGCTGCCGTCGGGCAGGCGCACACTTGCGGCACGGCCGGTCTGCACGCGGTTCATGTAGCGGCTGTCCATCCAGGCCCGCACCACGGGCTCGTTATTGGTGCGCAGCGTCAGCAGCGGATTGTTGGGCGCCACGAATTCACCCGGCCTCACCCACACACGCTCCACCTGCCCGGCGGCCGGCGCCTTGATCTGCATGTCTTCCAGGCCCCTGGTATTCACGCGCATGGTCACGGTCTGGTTACCCGGCGTGCGCGCCGCCATCTGCAAATCCCGGCGCGCCGCCAGCAGGCGGCTTTCCACTTCGTGCACCTCGCCGGCCGTCGCCGCACCCTCCGCCTGCAGTTGCTGGTAGCGCGACAGCGCCTGGCTTTCGCGATCCACAGCGTCCATGAGCGGACGCAAATCGACCATGCCGGCCGGCGTTCCGGATACCGTGGGTACGGTGGCGTTCTGCAGGGCCGCCGCCTTTTCCAGATCGGTGTTGTGCAGGCGCAGCAGAGGCGTGCCCTCCTCCACGCTTTGCCCTTCCTCCACCAGTATTTCCTGCAGCTGGCCATTGGCCGGCGCGCGCACTTCAAGCTGCGCATAACTCACATAGCCGGAGCCACTCAGGCTGAGCAGGTCGCCAACAAAGCGGCTGGCAATCCATGCGAATGGCAACACCACCAGCAGCACCAGCAAATACCAGCGCCAGCGCGGCACGTGCGTGCGCTTGGCAGGCGCCATATCCAGCCGGATGCCATGATCACGCAGCACGTCCTGCTGCTCCGGCACCTGGAAACGGACTTTCATCTTCACTCTCCCATTTTCTGGTAATCATCCCAGGCCTGTACGGCAAGCCCGGCGTAATTTCCCTGTGTCTTCATCTGCGCATCCAGTTGCTGCATCTGCTGCCGGAATTTGCGCCGGCCGACGCTGGCATAACTTTCATCCTTGCCGAGCACGGAGGCCGGCTCCACGCTTTGCGCAATGCTGAAACGCAGACGCGGATGCGCCTTGAGAATGGGCAGGGCGCGCGCGGCCACGGCCTCGGGCTTGCTGCTGTAGATCATCAGCGTGACTTCGCTGGCACCGGCTTTTTCCAGTTCGCACAGCAGACAGATGGCGGCATCAGGCGAGGCATCACGCCAGTGCAGGCTCACGCCCACCGGCAGGCGCGTGGCTTCACGCACTTCACGGACACGGGCCGCCAGCGCTTCCAGCAGGGGTGCCCGCGCGGTCTTGCCTTCAGGCAGCTGGTCCGGTTCGAGATCAAGGTGAATGCCGTCGAAGCCGTAGGCGACCACGGCCGTAATCACCTTGAGCAGCGCATCGCCGCCACCGGGCTTGAGCCAGCCGGCATCCCCCAGCAGGAGCTCTACCGGACGGCCTTGCTGGCGAGCTGTCGCCATCCATTGCCGCAGCGCCGTCGCCGCCTGTTTCTGCGCAGCGGCACCCGCGCCCTGGACAGGTGTCAGCTGCCTGATTTCCGCGGCCGAGAACGACAGCCACACGGCCGCGCGTGGTGGCAGTCCACCGAGCAGTTGCTGACCCTGGCCGGCCAGCACCGGTGAGGCCTTCCAGGCATAAAAGCGCCAGGCTACGGGCGCGGCGCTGCCGGTGGCCGCCGCATTGCCCCCTGTATTTGCCGCGGGCAGCAAAGCCGCCACATGCAGGGCCGCTGCCGAGTCAGCCGCGAGGCTGACAGAATCCGGCGCAGACTCCACCAGCGCTGGCGCCTGGGCGCCATTGGCCGGCAGCACGGCAATGGCGGCAAATCTTTCCAGGCCGTCATCAAGCACGGCCCATTCATCTTCCAGGCGCGGATCAGTCTTGCCGTCGCTGGCAGGACCGGTGACAAGCTTTGCCTGCGCCAGCAAGAAAGCCTCCTGCGCCTCAATGGCTTCGATGCCGCGCTGGTAAAGCTCGTAGCGGCTGCGCTGCCAGTTCTCCAGCACATTGCCCGAGCCGCCCGTGAGCAGATTGGCGCGCTGGCTGTCTTCACGCTCCTGCCTGGCAGCGGCAGCCAGACGCTCGCGGCTGTAGCGCAGGCCAGCGCGCTGGCGACGGTAATCGTCCACGGCACGCTGCCAGACGATGCTCTGCTGCGCCTGGCGCATTTCTATTTCGGCGCGCGTGCGCCGCATGTCGGCGTCGTACTGGCGGCGCAACGCGGTTGCCGTATTGGTGCTGCCTATGGGCACACTGAAACGCCAGCGCACGCCATAACCGCCACCCATCGGCGTGCCGGCATCGCTTTCATCACGCAGGCGGTAACTCAGCGCGACATCGGAATCCACCGGCCAGAAACGCTCGTTGTGCGACAGCGCGCTCTGCTGCGTGCGTATGGCCTCCAGCGCCTCACGCTCCTGCTGGCGTGCCAGTTGTGGTGGCTTCAACCCGTCCAGCGCCAGCAACGCCGGTCGCTCCGCTTTCCAATCCGCCGGCAGGCCGGGCAGCAGTTGTCGCAGGATGCCTTCCGCCGTTTCGGCATTGGTGTCGAAGTCGCTGGCATTGCGGCGTGCATCGGCAAAGGCCAGCAGGCTTTCCTGGCGTCCGGATTCGCGCAGCAGGCCACTCTTGCGGCGCGCATCCATGACGCGGGTGAAACGGTCGGCCTCCGCCAGATAGCTGCGCGTCAGCTCCTGCTTGCGCTGGCTGCCCCACAGGGTCACGTAGGATTCGCGCAGCAGCTGCATTTTTTCATCCGCACGGATGAGCGCATCAATGCGGCTGTTGATGACCTGCATCTCGGTGGAACGCAAGCTGGCCTTCTCGCGTTCACGCGTTCCCAGCAAGGGATACATCACGCCGAGTTCGGCATCGGTCGCGCGGTATTCACGACTGCTCACGCCCGCTTCCGGTTCCTTTTCCTGGCTGAGGCCGGCACCGCCAAAAAAGCGCCAGCCCCAGGCAGCAGTGGGTTCGCCGGGACTGCTGTTGTCGGCGGCGTAACGCGCTGCCTGCGCCATGCCAGGCTGGTCCAGCAGGCGGCGCTCCAGTTCCGGCAGGCTGAGTGTCTCCCCATGCGCGAGCGGTGACAGGACGATCAATATCAGCAAACGCTTGGCTGCAAACATGGTCAGAACTTCCCTTTCTTGAGGACCCACCATGGCGCCATGCTGGAATCCAGATGCGAGCGCAGCAGCAGGCTGTGGAGGATGGCAAGGGCGCTCCAGATGCGAACCGCCAGTGCAAAGAACGGAAACAACAGCAGCACCCACAGCAGGCCGGCATCCTCGCGCGGGCGCTCGCTGACCAGCAGAAGGTGCATGAGGTACATGCAGGCCGTGAGGCCGCAGTAGAAGACGTAACTCAGCGCCAGCGAGAAAATGATCATCGGAGCGCTGGCGAAAACGAAAAGATAAAGCAGGGACAGAATCAGGACAGGCGGCAGGATGACCTGGAAGAGCAGGCCGCTCCAGAGATAGACGAGAAAATTGCGCCAGCCCATCAGGGAAGGGCGCAGTGTCTCGTGATGCTTGCGAAAATAGAGATAGGCCAGGTCGCCATCCCAGCGCAGGCGCTGGTTGAAAAAATCCCGCCAGCGCTGGGGCACGTCAGTATGGCCGATGACATGCGGATCGGACGTGATGCGCAATTCCGGATGCCGGGAAAAATGCTTCTTGATGCGCAGGGTGAGATCAAGGTCTTCCGCCGTACCATTGTCCCAACCGCCGAGCTTGCGCAGGAAGCGCGTACGGAAAATGCCATGCGCGCCGGATACATTGTTGACGATATTGAATTCCGCGAGGCCGGCCCGGGCAAACTGCAACGACAACAGGTATTCCACTGCCTGCAAACGCGTGACGAGGTTGTGGCGCGCATTGCGCACGCGCAGGCTGCCAGCCAGTGCCATCACATCCGGATCGCGGAAATGGTCCACGGCACGCCGCACCATGTCGCGGTCGAATGAAGTATCACCATCCAGCGCCATCACGATGTCGCCGGAAGCAACGGCAAGCCCTGCATTCAATCCGGAAACGCGGCCGCCGCGCAGCCACTTGGGCAAGACCTTGAGAACGCGCCCTGGATAGCGCGGCACTTTCCGGTGCATGTCCATGGCTGCCTGCAGGGTGACGACATTCTGCTGCGCGCCATCAATGGCCGGCAGGATTTCGATGATGCCGGCATAGTCCTGGTCCAGCAGGCTGAGGATGGTGCGCTGCACATCACGGCCTTCGCTGTAGCAGGTGATGATGCAACTTACCCTGGGAACGTAACCGGGCCGCAGTGGCGGCTCTGTCTGCCGACGCATCCAGAAGCGGAAAACGCCGAGGCAGATCAGCAGCAGATAGGGCATTTCCAGCACGAGCACCATGGGAAAACAGGCAATCACGAACAACGCGGGATCGCTGCCCATGCGGAACAGGAAACTGCGCGCCAGCTCAAGCAGTGCGGTCAGCATAGATCGCCCCTTTCAGGCGTCCGCCCAGGCTTTCCAGCAAACGTGCCGCCGTGAATTCCGCCGGTGTGTCGGAGGCCGCATGCACGACACCGCGGATACCGAGGCGACTGCCATCCTCCTGCGCCGTAGCATCGGCAAACTTCATGATTTTTTTCAGCAGGCTCTTGGCACCGGCACGCGGCGTTTGCGGCAGCACGATCCAGAAAAGATGATCACTGGCGCGAGTGATGATGTCGGTATCGCGCGTCAGCTCGCGCAGGCGCACGCCGAAGGCATCGAGCAGGCGGCCCAAGCCGGCCTCGCCGAGGCGCCGGGCGAATCCGTCGGGAATGGTGAGATACAGGCCGACCAGACTGAATTCCGCCTGCCCGTGGCGACGGGCCAGCGCCATCATCCAGTCGGTCATGCCGACAAAGGCGTCCGTGTCCATGCCACGTGCGGCGGGCACCGGTGCCTGCAGGGCCTTGTCCAGGCCCTGGCGTGCCGCACTGCGGCCGGCATCGCTGAGCGCGTATTCCGTCATGACCAGCACGGGGAGCATTTCCGGATCATGACTGCGACCACAACCCAGGCAGCGCGCCAGTACACGGGCTTCGGCAAAACTGGCCTGGCAGGCATGACAGCTCAGCTGCTCCAGCGGCCGGTTGTAGTCGGCCCCGATATGACGCAAGCGCGTCTGGCAATTCGGGCAGACCAGATTGCCGCCGGCGGCGAACATTTTCTGCGGCGCCACATGGCTGCAGGTGAAGCAGTGGATGAAGGCTGCCGACTCGATATCCAGCGACTGGCAGCTCGGGCAGACATCCACGTAGTTGAGGTGTACCGAATGGCAGTCTTCGCAGCGGCGCAGGCGATCCACCTGCCGTCTGGGTTCCAGCCAGCCGCGCGCCTGCAGCGTATCCAGCAGTGCCGCCGGTGATTCGCCGTCGGCAAAGGCCTCCAGCAGGAAATAGCGGTAGGCCTGATGCGAACCGGCATCGCGCTCCGGCGTCAGCAGCCGGTCCGGACGGAGATAGAGATAGCGCGCCAGCGCCAGCGCCGGGCTGGCATTCTCGCCGCGCAAGGCGGCCGGATCGGGCCGCCAGCGCAGGGCGCGGTGAGTGGCATCAACGGCATCCCCGGCTACGCCGTCAGCCAGGCCAGCCAGCGCAACCGGCAGTTCCCGGTCGACAAAAACCGGCAGGTGGGCATGAAGATAATCCCGGCGCAGGGCCTGCAAACACGCCTGCATCTCCCCGGCCTCGCCACTCAGCCATATCCCCAGCAAACCATCCGGGCAGGCCGACAAGGCAGGCACGGAATTGCATGGTACCGGCGCGGCCGGCGGCGCATACAACAGCCACATATCCATCACTCCATGACGAGCACAGCGATATGCGGTTGTCGCAACGGCGACCCGGCAGCATTTTCCTTGTTGTTATTTGCTTTCCAGCGCAGCAGGCCAGCGCCCGACAACCACAGGGCGCCATGAGAGCACAGCCGGGAGACCGGGAAATGGGAGATTGCCCGGCGTTCTTGTTCTCATTTCTTAGCGAACAGTGTCTTTGTTCGACGGCTGTTTCTGATTTGCAAAGCGGCAAATTCCGGCCGGGAAAAACACGCCGGATGTCATCGGACTGTCAGGAAAACGGCGCAGGAGGACGATATATTTAACCCCCTTGTCCCATTTTGAGCCCGTCATTCCCACAGAAGCGGGAGCCTCATGACTTCAAGCAAGGCGTTAAACACCAGGATTCCCGCTTGGCGCGCGCTTCGCTGATCGCGGGAATGACCATGTATTTAGGGAGTTAAGAATGTAATTCCCATAAAAAAACCGGGCATAGCCCGGTTTTTTTACAGCGGCATTTGCTTATTCAGCAGCAGTGGCTTCAGTCTTGGCAACGATCTCGCGATCCACCAGTTCCACATAAGCCATGGGAGCGGCGTCGCCAGCGCGGAAGCCAGCCTTCAGAACACGCAGGTAGCCGCCGTTGCGAGCCTTGTAGCGCGGGCCCAGCACGGTGAACAGCTTGCCGACAACAGCCGCATTGCGGGTACGGGCGAAAGCCAGACGACGGTTGGCAACGGAGTCGACCTTGGCCAGCGTCAGCAGCGGCTCGGCAACTCGGCGCAGCTCTTTGGCCTTGGGCAGCGTGGTCTTGATCAGCTCGTGTTCGAACAGCGAGTTGGCCATGTTCTGGAACATGGCTTTGCGGTGGCTGCTGTTGCGGCCGAGTTTCACACCACTATTACGATGACGCATGGCTCTATCCTCAAATTCTTTTACAGCACATCAGGCACAGGGATGTGCCGCCCACCAACCGAACGCTCTCGCGTTTGGCTTGGCGTAAACAAGGCCCGGGCTACGCACCGGGCCTTGCAGTCGCGGGAAACGCCGACAGGCTCTTCCCGCAGGAGCAACCGGATTACCGGCTGCGGTAATTCAGACGGTCGTCGTTGCGCAGGCTGGCGGGAGGCCAGTTCTCCAGACGCATGCCGAGCGAAAGGCCCCGGGAGGCCAGCACGTCCTTGATTTCGGTGAGCGACTTCTTGCCCAGGTTCGGGGTCTTCAGCAGCTCGACTTCGGTGCGCTGAACCAGATCACCGATGTAGTAAATGTTTTCGGCCTTGAGGCAGTTCGCGGAGCGAACGGTCAACTCAAGATCGTCCACCGGACGCAACAGCAGGGGATCGACTTCTTCGCGTGTTTCCACGACTTCAGGCGTCTTGTCCTTCTGCAGATCCACGAACACGGCAATCTGCTGCTGCAGGATGGTCGCTGCGCGGCGGATGGCTTCTTCCGGATCGATGGTGCCGTTGGTTTCCAGATCGATCACCAGCTTGTCGAGGTTGGTGCGCTGTTCCACACGCGCCGCTTCCACGACATAGGCCACCTTGCGCACCGGGCTGAAAGAAGCGTCCAGCTGGAGACGGCCGATGGGACGGGTCTCTTCTTCGGTGTAGCGGCTGTCTGCCGGCTCGTAACCACGGCCGCGGGTGACCTTCAGCTTCATCTTGAGATGGCCGTTGGCGCCGAGGTTGGCGATCACGTGGTTCTTGTTCACAACTTCCACATTGTGCGGCAGGCCGAGATCGGCAGCCGTCACAACGCCCTGGCCCTTCTTGTCGAGCACCAGGAAAGCCTCATTCTGCTCGTGCAGCTTGATGGCCAGGCCTTTCAGGTTGAGCAGGATTTCGATCACGTCTTCCTGCACACCTTCGATGGCGCTGTATTCATGCTCCACGCCTTCGATTTCCACTTCGGCGACAGCGGCACCCGGCATGGACGACAGCAGGATGCGACGCAGGGCGTTGCCCAGCGTATGACCGAACCCGCGCTCCAGCGGCTCCAGCGTCACCTTGGCGTGGGTGCCACTGATGGCGGAGACCGCGATGCTACGGGGAGTCAGAAACTCGTTGACAGCATTAGACATGGACAAAACCTCAGGCGGTTCCTTACTTGGAGTACAACTCGACGATCAGGTTCTCGTTGATCTCGGAAGACAGATCGGAGCGCTCAGGCTTGGACTTGAACGTACCTTCCATCTTGCTGGCATCCACTTCCAGCCATGCCGGCACGCCACGCTGGGCGGACAGCTCGAGTGCACTCTTCACACGCAGCTGGTTACGGGACTTTTCGTGCACCGTAATCACGTCGCCAGGAGCGACCTGCATGGAGGCGATGTTCACACGCTTGCCATTCAGCAGGATGGCACGATGGCTCACCAGCTGACGCGCTTCGGAGCGGGTAGCGCCGAAACCCATACGGTAAACGACGTTATCCAGACGGCCTTCCAGCAGCTGCAGCAGGTTTTCACCGGTTGCACCCTTGGCCTGGGCGGCGGCCTTGTAATAGTTGCTGAACTGACGCTCCAGCACGCCGTACATACGACGCACCTTCATCTTTTCACGCAGCTGCGTGCCGTAGTCAGACAGGCGGCCCTTGCGGGAAGCGCCGTGCTGGCCCGGGGGGGTGTCAGCCTTGCACTTGCTGTCGAGGGCGCGCACGCCGCTCTTCAGGAAAAGATCCGTACCTTCGCGACGCGAGAGTTTGCACTTGGGACCAATGTAACGAGCCATTCTTCAAACTCCTCTTACACGCGACGCTTCTTGGACGGACGGCAGCCGTTGTGCGGGATCGGCGTGATGTCAGTGA
>JASLCO010000346.1 GCA_030146505.1 Moraxellaceae bacterium | reverse complement strand
CCTGCACCGCGATGCCGCCACCAGCGAATCGGCACCGGAGTAAGGCCATGCGCGTGTCCTTGCTGCGGGGTGTCGCTGTTGCATCCGTGGTCTTGTCATTGCTGGTGCTGACCGCCTGTGGCGGCGGTTCCGGCACGGGCGCGGCGCCTGCCTCTGTCGACAATCTGGGCCTGATGGAGCTGTCCGTGAACAGCGCCACCGGCGAATCATCCGTCAAAATGCTGAACAACAGCGGCAACAGCCCGGCAGCAGCCTTGTTCAACGATGACGCGCCGCAGGGCATCGACCTCCAGCAAATCGCGCACAGCACGCACGATGTGGGTTCACCCGGCAATGGGGGCTACCGCTACATCAGCGTGACCTATCAGGTACGCAATGCCCGGTATTGCGCCACGCCCGGCACCTGCACGCCTTACCCCAACGCCAGCGACAACCTCGTGTTCGTGGCCGCGCGCGTCACTGGCAATCTGGCCGACAGCGCCGTGTCCTCCATCAAAAAGCAGGACGGTACGACTGACGCCACGCTCCAGTCCCTCTCCACGCAAATGCTCCCCACCGCCGGGATGCAGTTCGACGCACTGAGCAACGGCATGGTGGTGGCGTCCGGGCAGGATTCCTTGCAGGTCTACAGCGAAAATGAAATCGCGCAGGCTCCGGCGGACAGCGGCGCGCTCGGTCTGTTGCCTTACGGTTATGTGGTCAAGAACGCGAGCGACGCCACCACCAACAGCCTGCCCGGCAATCCCGCCAATGGCCAATGGGACGGCCGCCTCACCTTCGCCTTCAAAGTCCCGCTGCAAGCCAACCCGGCGAACGATGCCTTTGCCGTCAGCTTTGTCTTTCAGGTGCTGAACCAGCACTTCACGCGCGTCGTGCAGGGCGTGGACGAGCAGAGCACGGCGGGCAACGCCGCTTTTGCCGCGCGCGTGGTTGCGCTCACCAATCCCTCGTCGCCGCTCTCGCCCATCGTGCTGAACGGCAGCACGTCCGGCACCGGAGCCACGTTCTGCGACATCCGCATTGCCGGGGCCGCGCCGGGCACGGCGTTTCTGACGCAGGGTTGCGACGCTGGCAGCGCCGCGGATATGGGCAGTCTGGAAGGCCGGGTCGTGGTTTGGCTGAACGAGAGCGATCCCGATGTCGCGCAACTTGTACGGGGTTCCTTTGGTGGTTCGCCTTGCACGGACCTGAATCCTTCGGGGTGTGTGACGTCCCTTCCTCTCCTCGGCTCCATTGGCACCAACATCCTCGATGCGGCCCATACCACGGTGCAGGGCGTCGATCCCGCCCAGCTCAGCTATGACTGGAAGTTCTACTATCCCGAGAACCGGAACGGCGGCGTGCAATACATTGATCTTCAGGGCCGTCTCCTGGACACGAACACGTCCACCGTCACTCTCCTCGACAGTGCGCTGCCGGATTTGGGCAGTGTTCAAGGCGAAAACGAGTGGCGGGTGGTGCTGACCGTCACCAACCATGCGGCGATCCCTGTGCCAGAAGTGACTGTCTTCCGCTTCCGTTTCCGCTATGTCGGCTCAGGTCTCACCATCGCCCTCTCCAACACCTGCCCCTCCGGTACAACCTCTGTGGGCGGTACTTGTCTGCCCAACTGAAGGGTTTTGCAAAATCACTGGGCCCCGGGCCTGCGCCGGGGTCCAGTGAGAGGCCAGGAAAAGCAAGAGTCCCCGGAGCCCGGCCCTCGCCGGGACGACAGCGATTTTAAAGAAGCACGTTTGTCATGCCCCTAAACCCCATCAAGGCAGCAAGGCGAAGTGAATAGCCCAGCCCTTACCGTGCCTGTCGAAAAGGCAACGCCCGCACAACTTGCGTTTGCTGGCGCCGTCACGCTGTTCGGTCTGGTTGCGGGGCTGTCGGCCCCCCTGCAGGCGCTGTGGCATATCTGGACGCAGGATGCGCTGCGTTCCATTGGGATGTTGCTGCCCCCCCTGGCGTTGGTGCTGGCTTTTCGTGCCTGGCGCGGTTTTGTCTGGCCGGTCCGTATGGGCACATGGTGGGGCATGCTGCCGGTGGTGCTGGCTTTTGTGCTGGCAGTGGCGGAATTGCCGCACTTTGTGCTGCCGGCCTTGTCCGGCGTGCAATTTGTGCATCAAAACCCGAGCCCGCCGGGCTTGCTCCTGTTCCTGTACCTTTCGGGTGCGGTGTTGCTCTTTGGTGGCGTGACCGCGTGGCAGCGCGTGCGTTTTGCCTTGTTGCTGGTGCTTTTGTCCAACCCCTTCCCACGTGTCCTGCAGACCTTGCTTGACCAGCCCCTGCAGGCGCTGGGAGCCCGCGTTGCCCGTGGTTTTGCCGAACTGCTCGGTGTGCCGCTCACAGGCGATCTTTTGCATCTCATGTTCACGCCCGCTCATGGCGTCTTCATCGCGCCCGGCTGCAACGGCCTGCGTGGCATGCTGACACTGGGTCTGGGCGCGCTGGTCGCCGGCCATTTGTACCGGCTGCGCCTGGCCCCCCATGCCGGCTATGTGCTGGTGGCAATGTCTCTGGCGTACCTGCTCAACATGATTCGCCTTTGCGTGGTGGTGGCCTATACCGCGCTGGCCACGCGTTTTGATTTTCTGGGGTTTGGTGAGCTGTTCGACTACCTCATGGGCGGCCTGCTGTTCGTCCTGACCGCCACTGCGCTTTTGCACTGGCCACGCAGGCATCCCGAATGGCGCAAGCCATGAAGGATGGCGTGATGGCGATGCTGCGCCAGCCCCTGAACCAGCGCATCGCGGTGCTGGGCTTGTCGGCCCTGCTGTTTTTGATCTTGTCCTTGCCGGGCAGGGGCCTCTATGTGGGTTTTGACCACGACCAGCCTGCCGGTTTTGTGCTGATGCCGGTAACCGTGCCCGGACAGTGGAAGCCCGGGGCCCGCTGGATATATCCCGAGGGCGCGCTCATGAACCAGCAACATCAGGAATATGGTGTCTGGGAGCGTGATGGCGTGCGCGTGGTGCTGTCCTATGACCACCACTCTGCAGAGCACAATGCGCTCAATTGTTTTGTCGGCATGGGGCAGGTGGTGGAGTCGATCCTCCCCCTGCGGCTGCCTACCGCCGACGGAGCTGTGACCTTCAATATGGCGCGCCTGCGCGATGGCGAAGTGGACAAGGTGGCCGCCGTGACCTCCTGCCGCCCGGCGGGCTGTCAGGCTTATCCGCCTGCGCCGGCCTGGCGTGACCTCCTGCGGGCGTCGTACTGGCAGGCATGGTGGCGGAAGCCTGACCGTGCCCGCGAGGGCATTGCCGTCAATCTTCATGCGGAAGCGATCAGCCCGGCTCCGTCTCTGGGCGAGGCAGCCTTGCAGGCCGCGCTTGCGGATTTCATTGCAGTGCTGGACCTGGCGCCAGCGCGGGCCCGGGGCGACAGGATTTAGAAGAGTGCTGGATAGCCGTATGTTCAGGCCCCATAAAAAAGCCCGCTTCATGCGGGCTTTTTTATGGGAATTACATACTTAACTCCCTAAGCATTTCGTCATTCCCTTGATAAGCGGGACACAAGCCCATAGGGCGTTGAACAGCCGCAGGCTGGCCCGAAGGATAAGCGCAGCGAATAATCCTGGTGTTTAAAACCCTGCTTGCGGTCATGAGATTCGCGCTTGGCGCGCGCTTCGCTGATCGCGGGAATGACGGACCCAAAATGGAACAAGGGAGTTAAGTATATGAATCCCTTTTTTATGGGCCTTGTTTTCAGTGTGCTATGCCTGACTCCTGCATCAGCTTTTCCAGCAGTACAAGATTGTTCTCGCTGAGTTCGCAAAAGCGGAAGCCGGCACCATAGTGTGCCGTGTTGTTGGGATTGACGCGGCACCATACGGATTCAGCGGTCAGGTGTATGGGCGGCACGGCATGGCCGGCGGGCGTGGTGATTTCCACCTGGAATGTGCGGCCTGGCGCGATCTCCTGCTTGCAGATCAGCATCATGCCGGTCACGCTCAGGTCAACCATGCGTCCCAGGGGTTGGGCGCTTTGCCTGTCCTGCACGGGCAGGAATTGCGTCAGTTGCAGACGTGCTGCGCGGGTGTGTTGTTCCATTGGTATCCGTGATTGCCACCCCGGCGGGGATGGGGCCGGTCTGGCAGTATGGTTGCCATGGCGACGGCCAGGCAACAGAAATGGGCACAGGGATGCGGTATTTTGCGATCAGCTAGTCAAAGAAAAAAGCGGCAGGAAAAAAAAGGCGCCGATGCATTGCGGGGGGGCACGGTCACGCTGGCGCTGCTGTGTTTGTTGCTGGCGGCTGTGGGCCGTGCCGGGCCGGCTTATCCGGATATGGCCTCGCCGCCTGCTGAATGGAAGGATGCCTTTCCCGGGCCGGAGCAGCCTGCGGAGGCGACATCCACCGCTCCGTCAACGGAATCGGAGCCTGCTGTTCCTCTTCCTCCCGAACTCCTGCGCCCTGGCACGCCTCCCGACCCCTTGCTGCCTCCGCTGGTGCCGGCACCTGCCGTAGCTGTCGAAGAGCCCGTACCTGCAAAAAAGGCCGGCAACTGCATCCGGCGCGACGAGCAGGGACGTCTGCTGGGCTGGATGGACCAGCAGCAGTGCATATTTTCCGGGCGAACACTCGCCACAGCCGTATGGTTCGACGATCTTTTCGGTGACTGGCACGACAATGAGGCCACCATGCTGTTGCGCGCCATTACGGAAGTGTCGGCGGTGGAGGGCGAGGGACTGGCCATGAACCTGCGACTGCGCGCCAGTGCGGCCCTGCCCAATGCCAGCCAGCGCCTGCGCCTGGTAATAACGGATGATTCCGATGCCGACGAGAACGTGAGCGGGCAGGATGTGCGCAGCAGGCTGCAGGGAGCACGTGAGCGGGCCTCGGCTGCCCTGCGCTGGATTCCGCTGGAACACTCGGGATTCCAGACGGATTTCGATCTGGGCGTGCGGGGACTTACGCCGCCGGACATTTTCCTGCGCGGGCGTTTGCGCCGGAGCTGGAATGTCAGCCGTGACAGCGCCCTGCGCTTCGGCCAGACACTGCGTTATGGCAGCGAAAGCCATGGCCGCTCCATCACCCAGCTTGATTATGAATACGCTTTCGGGGATGCCATGCTGGCCCGCCTCAGCAGCGCCTACCAATACGAGCAGGACAATCACGACCAGGGTTTTGCCTGGGTGCATGGCATTTCCATGTCACACGTGATCAGCAGCTACCGCTCGCTGGGCTATGGCTTCAGCGTCAATGGCCATACCCAGCCTGCCTGGCAGGATGACAATTACGGCCCCTGGCTGCTGTACCGCAGCAACTGGCTGAGGCCCTGGCTCTTCTACGAACTGGAGCCGCGTGTGACCTGGTATGAAGACAGCGGCAGCGACTCCGTGCTATCCCTCACGCTGCGTATCGAAGTCCAACTGGGCAGGAAGTAGGATGCACGCATGGCGGACGACAATGTTGACCACAACAAGAACAACAAGAAGCGCCGCAAGAAGAACCCCGCCCCCGGGCTTTCATTTCACGGCCTTATGCCACAGGAAATTCCCGCATGATTGATCCGGTTGCCCTGGTCATGGCGCGTGCGCGTGACGGCCTTTACGAGTCCTTCTATTTCCGCGGCAACAGCCGCGATGGCCGTCATGCTTTCTGGCTCAAGCACAACCTCCTGCGCCGCCACGGCCAGCGCACCGTTTCGCTGGAGCTGAGCCTCGTGCTGTTCGAGCGCGACAGCGGGCAGGTGCATATTGCCCATGATCGTGAAGACATGAGTGCGCAGGCCTTCAATGCCCTGGCCCGTTCCCGCCACTGGGAAAGCCTGAGCGCCAATATGGCCAGCGGTTCGTTTTTCGGCATATCGCGCGAGCGCCTCAACGGCCGCCTGCATACCGCGCGCGGCCATGCTGCCTGGGATGTAGCGCTGCAGCGCTCGGACGATGTGCTTTTCCACTTCCCGCATTCGCGCCTCTATCAACTGCCTTTGCCAAAAAAGAAAGTGCTCACGCGTGATTCCTTCATGGTGTTCACGGGCAGTTTCCGTATCGGCGAGGTGGTGTTCAGTGGCGAGTTCATCGGCGTCAATGGCCACAACTGGGGCACGGAGCATGCGCATGAATATGCCTATGCCGCCTGCAATCTTTTCCGCGAGGATGACGATGCCTGCTTTGACGGTTTCACGGCGAAACTGGCGCTGGCTGCGGGCCTCGTGCGCACGCCGCATCTCAGTCTGGCGGCGCTGCGGCTGGACGGGCAGTGGCACTGCTTCAATGCCCTGAGCCGCACCTACCAGCAGGAGGTACGCATGCTCAGTGATTTCCACTGGAGCATCGTCATGAAAAACGACACGCACCTGCTGGAGCTCACGGTGGAGGGCGGCAACCCGCGTCTTCTGCCCTGGGTGGCGCTGAATTACGAGCATCCCGGCGGTGCCCGTTCGGTGGTCAAGAACACCAAGTTCGCGAGCGGGCAGTTGCGCCTCTGCGACCATGCCGGCGTCGTGCAGCGGGAGTTGAGCAGCGACTGTTTCGAGCTGGAAACCCTGCTGCCGGCCAATGTGCCGGCCAGCAGCGCTTATGTGGACACGCCTTGAGGAAGGGGACGGCGGTTGCGACGGGGCCCGTGGGTGCCCCTGTTTGACGTCATCATTCCCACATAAGCGGGAGTCTTGAGTGCCGTCCGCCGCCAGTTTGCAGGCATGCCGCCGGTGCGTGCATGACAAGGGCCCGGTCCGGAAAATTCATCCAGCCTCTTAGGCGCTTCCTTCCTTTTCGGCATTTTCCTGCCGGGACCAGCGCAGCAGGGCATCCTGCAGTTCACTGAGCTCTATGGGTTTGGAGAGGTGTTCGTTCATGCCGGCCTGGCGGCTCTTTTCCTTGTGCTCGTCCAGGATGTGGG
>JASLCO010000345.1 GCA_030146505.1 Moraxellaceae bacterium | reverse complement strand
AATGACGACACCACGGCCCTCGCCTGGAACTCACTGGAGCCCGTGCTGCACGCACAACTGGGCAACCACTATGCCGAACTGGACATAGACCCCGAACCTCTGGGCACGGCCTCGCTGGCACAGGTGCACCGCGCCCGCCGCAAGAGCGACGGCACCGAACTCGTGCTCAAGATTCAATATCCCGGCGTGGCCCAGGCCATAGATTCCGATCTCAACCTCGTCACGCAGTTGCTCAAGCTCACCAAGGCTGTGCCGCAAAGCAAGGAATTCGAGGAATGGCTGGGCGAGGTGCGCATGATGATGCACCGCGAGGTGAATTATCCGCTGGAAATGGAAACCACCCGCCTCTTCTGTTCCTACCTCAAGGACGATGCGCGCTATATCGTGCCGCGCATCTTCCCCGAATACTGCACCAACAGCCTGCTGTGCATGACCTTCGAGCGCGGCGTTCCCATCAACAGCCCGATCGTGCTCAAGCTGCCCCAGGAGCGCCGCAACCGCATTGCCGAAGCCGCGCTGGACATTTGCTGCCGCGAGGTTTTCGAGTGGGGAGAAATCCAGACCGACCCCAATTTCGGCAATTACCTTGTGCGCCTGGCTGAAAAGGACGGTGAACCGGACCGCATCGTGTTGCTGGATTTCGGTGCCGTGCGCGATTTCCCGGACGACCTGCTGGCCCTGGCCCGCCGCCTCACCCGCACGGCTTTCTATCGTGATCGCGAAGGCATGAAGGCCGCCATGCAGGGCTTCAGCTTCTTCGACAACATGCCGGACAGCACCAAGGAAAGCATTGTCGATCTCTTCTTCCTGGCGATAGAACCCTTCTCCGATCTTTCCGATGCCCCGCCGGAAACCCTGAATGCTGACGGCATGTACTGCTGGGCCCGCAGCAAGCTGCATCTGCGCGCCACGTCCATGGCGGCCAAATCCGCTGCCACACGGCATTTCTCCATTCCGCCCAAGGAGCTCATGTTCCTGAGCCGAAAACTCATGGGGGCTTATACCTTCATGACGGTGATCGATGCGCAGATTTATGCGCGCAAGATACTGGAGCCGTATTTGCAGGCGGAAGAACAGGACTGAATTTCTGCTGCTGAACCAAAGGCGCCTGCGGGCGCCTTTTTTATGACCACTAATTGATCACTTCAGCCGGTGACATCACCGGTGCCGCGAAACGCCACGGCCTGATGCAGCACCGCATTGATCAGGCCATCAATATCCGTGGTGTGCGCGTCCATCTGGCCATCAATGATGAGCTGGCTCAGGCCATGCACCAGACTCCAGGCATGCATGGCGGCGGCCAGCACCTCGGCGCTCTCCACCGGACGCTTCAGCACCGCTGCCACTCCGAAGCGCAGCCCCTGATAGGCCAATTGGGCCGCCGCCTGCATTTCCGCATCAGGATTGCTGGCGGCAAAGCGGCCGAACATGAGACGGAAAAGCGCCGGATGCCGGCGTGCGTAATGCACATAGGCGCGGCCGGCCTCCATGAAACCCAGTGCCGGATTGGCGCCGCCCTGCACTGCCATGGCCTGGGCCGTGGCCAGTTGCCGGAAACCTTCGGCCGCCATGGCCGAGAGCAGGGCTTCCTTGCTGGCAAAATGGCGGTAGGCGGCATTGGCCGAGACACCGACCTGGCGGGTAAGCTCGCGCAGGCTGAAATCCGCCTGACCGTCCTCCAGTAATTCCAGGCCTTTGAGCAAGAGCGCCTCGCGCAGATTGCCGTGATGGTAGGACGGCTCGTCGCTCAAGGGCTTTCTTGATGTTGACATCGTAAACATTCATCTTCAGGCTAATGTTCACATCATATACATCCCACTGGCGAAGGCCAGCAAGGAGGCTGACATGTCGCAAACCAACTCACTGCAACACCGGGTACAGAAAGGCGCTCTCTGGTTGCTGGGCCGTATGCAGAAGCGCGTGCCCTACAGCCCCAGCAATCATTTCCTTGAAGGTGCATTTGCCCCTTTGCGAGAGGAACACAGCAGCGATGCCCTCACCGTCACCGGCACGATTCCCAAAGAACTGGATGGCCTGCTGACGCGTATCGGCCCCAATCCCCTGCATGTGGAAAATCCGGCGACCTATCACTGGTTTCTTGGCGACGGCATGGTGCACGGCCTGCGCCTCAAGGACGGCCAGGCGCTTTGGTATCGCAACCGCTATGTAGGCAGCGACAGCGTGAACCGGCATTTCGGCCGCAAGCCGGCGGCGGGCTCACGCCGCGGCGTTTCCGATGTGGTGAACACCAATATCATCGGCCACGGCGGCAGCCTGTGGGCGCTGGTGGAAGCCGGCGCCTATCCCGTGGAGCTGGATGCCGGGCTCAATACGGTGAAACACGGGCTTTTCGACAGCACGGTGCAGAACGGTTTCACGGCGCATCCGCATGTCGATCCTGATTCAGGCGAACTGCATGCCATCTGCTACGACGGCTTCGTGCACAACAAGGTGCGCTATCTCGTCATCGACAAGAACCGTCTGGTGCGCCGCAATGTCGCCATTCCCGTAAAGCACGGCCCCATGATGCATGACTGCGCCATCACGGAAAAAAACGTGCTGCTGCTGGACCTGCCCGTGACTTTCTCGGTTTCCAGCGCCCTGAAAGGCGCGGGACTTCCCTACACCTGGAATCCGGCGCACAAGGCCCGCGTCGGCCGCTTGCCGCGTGAAGGCGAAGCCGGAGACATACGCTGGTTTGCACTGGATGAGCCCTGCTTCGTTTTCCATACCTGCAATGCCTTTGAAAAGGAAAACGGCGATACCGTGCTGGATGTGGTGGTGCACGAGCGCATGTTCGACAAATCCCTG
>JASLCO010000341.1 GCA_030146505.1 Moraxellaceae bacterium | reverse complement strand
GCTGCACCTTGCTGCGGAAAGAGTAACGGCTGATACGGGCAAAGCCCGGATCAATCACATAATGGATATTGGGAACGGTGAGCGAGGTTTCCGCCACATTGGTGGCAATGACAATACGCCGGCCCTTGCCCGCCTGGAAAACCCTCTGCTGCTCGCTCAATGAAAGACGCGCATACAGCGGCAGGATTTCCGTATGTGGCGGCCCGTATTTGCGCAAGGTCTCGGCGATCTCGCGGATTTCCCGCTCATGACTGGAAAAAACCAGAATGTCGCCACGACCCTGCCTGCCTGCCGCCTTTTCATGGGCCAGGCATTCTTCCACCGCCGCCAGCACGGCACGCGGAATGGCTTCTTCTATTTCATCAAAGCCTTCATCTTCATCCGAGCCCACCGCGTCTTCGCTGATGGGTCGGTACAACACTTCCACCGGATAGCTGCGGCCTTCCACCAGCAGCACGGGCGCCGGCATTCCCGACGCATCGGCAAAATGCTTGCTGAAGCGTTCCACGTCTATGGTGGCGGAAGTGATGATGAGCTTGAGGTCGGGGCGGCGCTGCAACAGCTGCTTGAGCACGCCCAGCAGGAAATCGATATTGAGCGAACGCTCATGGGCTTCGTCGATGATGAGCGTGTCGTAGGCCGAGAGAAAACGGTCCTGCGCCAACTCCGCCAGCAGCACGCCATCGGTCATGAGCTTCACAAAGCCATCGGGCGAGAATTCGTCCGTGAAACGCACCTTGTAACCCACCAGATCACCCGGCGGAGAATTCATTTCTTCAGCAATGCGCGCCGCCACCGAACGCGCGGCGATGCGGCGCGGCTGGGTATGGCCGATATAACCCTGCACGCCCCGTCCCGCCGCCAGCGCCAGCTTGGGTAGCTGCGTGGTCTTGCCGGAGCCGGTTTCCCCCGCCAGCACCACCACCTGGTTGTCGCGTATGGCATTGATGATGTCCCCGGCCCGCGCGGATACCGGCAGATCGGGATAGTTCAGCATCGGCAGCCGTGCCTGCCGTGAAGCCACTTTTTCCAGTGATGCCGCCACCGCCGCCTCAAGCTCCGCCTGTTTGACGGCCTTCTCGGCGGGGTCCTTCAAACGCTCAAGATCGGAAAGCCGGCGACGCAAGCGATGCTGGTCACGGGTCAGGCAGCGGGAAATGGCATCGCGAAGCGAACGGGGGGATTGAGAGCTGGGCATGGGGGCGGATTATGCCCCATATGGGAAGGGAGAACTGAACGCTGGCTTACCGCCTGCGCAGGAACAACAGGCTTTTCTTCAAAATGCCCGTCACCCCGGCATAAGGCGGGGTCCATGCGGTGGAGGAATGACAGACACACGATAGGTGCCGGCCTGCGCCGGCACGACGAGGTTTTTGGTTGATGCCTTTCTTCCACAGCTCAGCCAGCGCAAGGCGTGCCAATATGTTTGCGTGCCTTGCAGCCCTGATTCATTTCTCTCGCCCCGACCCTTTCCCCAAGGTAGAGGGAGAGAGGAAAAAAGCCTCAGGCGCGCTGGATTTTTTCCAACGCCGTCTGCAAGGCTTCTGTCGTGGCATCCACATTCAAGAGCTTGTCGATGCCGAAAAGGCCGACGCGGAAAGTCTTGAAATCGGCTGGCTCGTCGCACATGAGCGGCACGCCGGCGGCGGTCTGCAAGCCCTGGGCAATGAATTTGCTGCCGTTTTGCACACCGGCATCCGTGGTGTGGCTGACCACCACGCCGGGCGCGGCGAAACCATCGGCCGCCACGCTTTTCACGCCATGCGCAGCGAGCATGGCCCGTACCCGGCGGCCCAGTTCCCATTGCCTTTCTTTCAGGATGCCAAAACCGATGGCCTCCATTTCCTTCATGGTGTCGCGCAACTGCATGAGGGCACCGGTGGGCATGGTGGCGTGGTAGGCATGACCGCCATTTTCATAGGCCTGCATGATCTGCAGCCATTTCCTGAGGTCAGCGGAAAAACTGGTACTGGTAGTTTCTTCCACACGTTTCTTGCCGGCCACACTCAGCATCACGAGTGCAGCGCAGGGCGCTGAGCTCCAGCCTTTTTGCGGCGCGGAAATCAGCACGTCCACGCCAGTGCTTTTCATATCCACCCAGACCGTGCCGGAGGCTACGCAATCGAGCACGAAAAGACCGCCCGCTTCATGCACGGCATCAGCCACGGCACGCAGGTAATCATCGGGCAGGATGATGCCGGAAGCGGTTTCCACGTGCGGCGCAAACACGACGGCGGGCTTTTCGGCACGGATGCTGGCGACAACTTCCGCCACCGGTGCCGGCGACCAGGCCGCATCAGCCGCGTGTGAATCCGGCCGGGCCTTCAGTACGCGTTCGGCAGAGGGAATGGAACCTGTCTCGAAAATCTGGCTCCAGCGATAGCTGAACCAGCCGTTGCGCAGCACCAGGCATTTTTGCCCTGTGGCGAGTTGTCGTGCCACCGCTTCCATGCCGAAGCTGCCGCCGCCCGGCACCACGACCACGGCCTCTGCGCCGTAGACCTTCTTCAGCGTGGCAGAAATGTCGCGCATGGCGTCCTGGAAAACCCGGGACATGTGGTTGAGCGCACGATCCGTGAAAACAACGGAATATTCGAGCAGGCCATCCGGATCGACGGCGGGATACTGGCGGGACATGGGGGCGTTTCCTTTTCAAGACACGTTTCAAGACGGCGAACGATGAAGCACGGGTTTCACAGACATGCGGCCCGCGGGGCACAAGGCCCAACCTTCCCATATCCGCCGCAGGTGATAAAGCCGGCAGGCGCCCGGCTTTTGGCCTATCATCCGCGCCCGTATTCCCCTCCACGCCGCAGGCATTGCCATGGCCCAGAACGCCACCATCTTCAAAGCCGAACTCCAGATCAGCGACATGGACCGGCACTACTACGCCAGCCATGCCCTCACCCTGGCCCGCCATCCTTCGGAAACGGACGAGCGCCTCATGGTGCGCGTGCTGGCCTTCATCCTGAATGCCAGTGAGGAACTGGCCATGGGCAAGGGCATCTCCTCGGACGACGAGCCCGATCTCTGGCAGAAAGACCTCACCGGGGCGGTGGAGAGATGGATAGAAGTCGGCCAGCCGGATGAAAAACGCGTGCGGCGCGCCTGCGGGCTCTCCCGCGAAGTCATCATCTATCCCTATAGCGGCAATAGCGCCGATGTGTGGTGGGAACAGAACAGGCGTGCACTGGACAAGCTGGACAAGGTCAGCGTGGTGAACATTCCCGTGGAAACCAGTGAAGCACTGGGCCGCCTCGCTCAGCGCACCATGCAGTTGCAGGCCACGGTGCAGGACGGCGAAGTGTGGATCACCGACAGCGAAAATTCCTTGCAGGCGACAATGCAGGTTTTGAAGAGCGCACGCTGAAAAAGCATTCCCTGTAGGTGCGAACCAATTCGCACCTACAAACAGGAAATCACCAAAGCAATTCCCAGCAAGCCGGGTCACCCGCCAGCAGATCCAGGCCGCCAGCCTCGGGCCGTTCGCAGCTTTTGGCCTCGAAACGACGGGCAAGATCATGCGCTGCCGGTGAAAAGTACACGGTCACTTCACAGTGCAGGCGGCCTTCGGAATCATTGCGGACAAAGACAGCCATGGCGGGCGGACGCCCGGCGGCCTCGAAAAAAGCCTCGCCGGTCTCGGCAATGTCGCGGCAATCCAGGAAGGACGTCTGGGCATCGCCCAGCACCCGCGAGCTCCATTTTTGTATGGCCATTTTCATGTCTTCCCTGCCAGTGGCAATGCCTTCGTCTCTGCGAAAGGCCGGCATTTCTGTCACCCTTCATTCTTGCGATGACGCATCAGGAATTCAAAAGGCGCTCTGTGGCGCCTTTGTCAGCAGGCCATGAACAGCATGGCATCCTGCGGAAGCTGATGGCTGCCGTTCAGCGCAATTTTTCGCGCACGGTTTCTTCATGCCAGTTTTCTTCACTGGGGCGCAGGAGGTCGCGCCAATGCAGCAGGCCGAGCAAGTGCATTTCCTGAATATCATTCACCACCGGCAACACATCCGCACCGCTGCGGGCCATCTGCCCGGCCGCCATGCGTCCGGTCTGCCCCGGCAGCAGCAGGGCTTGCGCCTGCGGCCGGCGGGCCACATCTGCACAGCAAAGGCCCACACCTTCGGCCTGCTCCAGGTCCTGGCGCGCCAGCATGCCCAGCAACCTCCCCTGCATGACGACCGGATGCAGGCCTGCGTAAGCCTCTACGCTGGGAGAAAAATAATGCGCCAGCGCCTCTGCCACCGGCATGTCGCCGGGAATGGCGACAAAATCCGTGCTCATGAGATCGTCCACATGCTGGCGTGTCAGCGGATCCACCACGTATTCGCGCGCCACGTGTAGGCCACGCCGTGCGATTTTCTCCGTCATGATGGAGCGCTTGAGCGTCAGCACGGAAAAACCGTAGGCCACCATGGTAGTGAGCAGCAAGGGCAGCAAGGCCGTGCTGGCATGCGTGAGCTCAAAGGCAAAAATGATGGCGGTGAGCGGCGCACCCAGCACGCTACCCAGCATGCCGGACATGCAGGCCAGCGCCCACAACGGCGCCGAAGCACCCGGCAGCACGGGCGACAGCAGCAGGCCAAGCCCGGCGCCCAGCATGAGCAGCGGCGCCAGCACGCCGCCCGAGGTTCCGGAGCCCAGTGCCACTACCCAGATCACGGCTTTCACCGCCAGCAGGGCCAGTGCCGCTGACAGCAGCAAATGGTTATTGAGCAGGTCACCGATCACGTCGTAACCCACGCCGAGTGCGCGCGGCTGGAAATATCCGCCGATGCCGACAACAAGACCGCCCAGTGCCGGCCACCACATCCAGTGCAGGGGCAGGCGCGAAAAAATATCTTCGGTTTTATAGAGTGCCTGCGTGAGCAGCACCGCCAGCGCGCCGCTGGCCAGGCCCGCAATCACGCAGGACAGCAATGCCGCGCCTGACACCGGCGCGAGCTGCAAAGGAAACAGGGGACCGTCCGTAAAAAAGGAAGGACGCAGGAAGGCGGCCACCGCACAGGCCAGCGCCACCGGCAAGAGACTGCGCGGACGCAGCTCGAACAAAAGCAGTTCCACCGCCAGCATGACGGCGGCCACCGGCGAGCCGAACACTGCTGTCATGCCGGCACAGGCACCGGCCACCAGCAGCGTCTTGCGCTCCGCTGCCGTGAGATGGAGGAATTGCGCCAGCAGCGAACCCAGCGAGCCACCCGTCATGATGATGGGGCCTTCGGCGCCGAACGGACCACCGCTGCCGATGACGATGCCGGACGACACTGGCTTGAGAAAAGCCACGCGCGGCGACATGCGGCTCTTGTTGAAAAGAATGGCTTCCATGGCCTCGGGAATGCCGTGGCCGCGTATCTTGTCACTGCCAAAACGCGCCATCAGGCCAACAATGAGCCCACCCAGCACCGGCAGCGCAATCACCGCCAGGCCCAGCGTGTTTTCCGCCGGAGAGCGGGCAGCCAGCGAGAACGTCTGGAAGAAAAAGAGGTTGGTAAAGAAACGGATAAGGCCCAGCAGCACATCGGCTGCCAGCGTGCTCAGCACGCCCACGCAAAGGGCCAGACCCGCCACCATGAAAAGACGGCGGTCCACTACATAGTCACTTCGGTGCACCTGTTTCATGTCGCACTGTTCTCGTCGCTGAAATGGGTATTGAAGGCAGAGAGGCGCGCCACGCGGAAAGTACCCTGCAGGGAACGCAGTTCCGCTTCATGCAGGGCAGCCAGACGGCCCAGATGGCGCTCGCCTTTTGCCGTGAGATGGATTTCCACCTGGCGCCGGTCCACGGCACTGCGCCGGCGCTGCACCAGCTTCAATTCCTCGCAACGCCTGCAGACCCGCCACCACGGCGTGGTGGCCCTGCTCACGCGTTGCGAGG
>JASLCO010000317.1 GCA_030146505.1 Moraxellaceae bacterium | reverse complement strand
GTTGTTCATCGGCAATGTCTTAACTCCTCCCGCAGGTGCGGCTTTAGCCGCGAACAGACTCGCGGCTAAAGCCGCTCCTGCGTATAAGGAAAAAAAGCATGCTGGATTTTTCCTTTCTCGAAAAACTCACCCTGGGCATCAGCCAGTGCCTGCTCGGTGAAAAAGTGCGCTACGACGGCCAGCACCAGCTTTCCGCACTCTGTACCGGACCACTCGCCGCCTGCTTCAACTTTGTTCCCGTCTGCCCGGAAATGGGCATAGGCATGGGCGCGCCCCGCGACCCCATCGCCCTGCACCTTGCCGCCGACGGCAAAAGCCTGCGAGCCATCGGCCGGTACAAGCCCGATCTTGATGTGACGGAACAACTGGAAGGCTTTGCCCGGCAAAAAGCGGCAGAGCTGGGCGGTATTGACGGCTATGTCTTCATGTCGCGCTCGCCCAGTTGTGGCGTGCACGGCGTGAAGGTTTACCGCCAGGATGGCGAACTTGCAGGCCAGCGCACGGCCGGGCTCTACGCCCGGGAGCTCATGCGCCTGCAACCACTGTTACCGGTGGAAGAGGAAGAACGCCTGCACGATGCGCTGATCCGTGAAAACTTCCTCATGCGCGTTTACGTTTTCAGGCGCTGGCGCGAGCTGCAGACAGAAGGGCTCACGGCGGCCAGCCTGCAGGAATTCCACGCCCGGCACAAATACCTGCTGATGGCACATCGCGTGGAAGCCTACCGGCATCTCGGGAGGCTCGTGGCGGAGGCCGGAGCACGCACGCTGGCAGCGGCAGCAGACGAATACATACGCACGCTCATGGCCACGCTGGAAACACCTGCCAGCCGTGGTGGCCACGCCAATGTGCTGCAGCACCTGGCCGGCTATCTCAGTAAATCACTGGATGCCGGTTCACGACAGGCGTTGCAGGCACAGATAGAAACCTATCGCCAGGGCACCCTGCCGCTTGCAGCGCCACTGGCCACGCTCAGGCAGCACTTCCGGCAGCATCCCAACCGCTACATCGCAGGGCAGGTCTATCTGCAGCCTTTTCCACCGGCACTGTCGGGCTGCTGACGCTAATCCTCCGGACTGCTAGCATCGCCGGCCTCCCGTCCCAGGAATTCCTGTCCTTCATGGAACTCATTGATTTCATCCTGCATGTAGACCGCCATCTGGCCGAATTCGTGGCGGCCAACGGCGCCTGGATCTACGGCCTGCTTTTTCTCATCGTCTTCGTGGAAACCGGCCTTGTGGTCATGCCCTTCCTCCCCGGCGACAGCCTGCTCTTTGCCGGTGGCGCCATCGCAGCCACCGGCGGCATGAACCCTTTCCTCATGGGTGGATTGTTGTTCGTGGCTGCCGTGCTGGGCGATACCGTGAATTACCAGGTCGGGCATTACACAGGCCCTCGTGTCTTCGAGCTGCAATCACGCTGGATCAAGCGCGAATACCTGCTGAAGACCCAGGCCTTTTTTGAAAAGCATGGCGGCAAGACAGTCATCATTGCCCGCTTCATGCCCTTTGCCCGCACCTTCGCTCCTTTCGTGGCCGGCGTGGGCGCCATGCGCTATCCACGCTTCCTGGCCTACAACATCGTAGGTGCGGCACTTTGGGTGTTTTCCTTTGTGGCCCTGGGCTATTTCTTCGGCAATCTGCCCAAGGTGAAAGAAAACTTCACGCTGGTAATCTTTGCCATCATCGGCATCAGTGTGCTGCCTGCCCTGATCGAGTATCTGCGCCAGCGCTTTGCAAAAAAGGAAGAGGCCTGAGTCTTCTTCCATAAAAAAACCGGCAAATGCCGGCTTTTTATTTCTCTTTCATATGACCTTCGCAGGAGCGGCTTTAGCCGCGAACATTTTTCGCGTAGTCACAGTTCGCGGCTAAAGCCGCTCCTACACGGAATGAAACTAGTCCGCGGGCGCGTCGTAAGACACCGAAAGCACATAGAACAGCCCCTTGCCTGCCGGCCGCTCCACCGTCACCTCGTCATCCACTGCCTTTTTCAGGAGCGCCCGCGCCATGGGTGCGTCAATGCTGATCCAGCCGCGCGCGGCATCGGTTTCATCCGGGCCGACAATACGCAGGGCCAGCACCTCACCGGAATCCGCATCCTCGATTTCCACCCAGGCACCGAAATAGATACGCGAAGCATCCGTAGGCTTTGCATCCACCACTTTCAGCGACTCTATGCGCTTGCTCAGGAAACGCACGCGGCTGTCGATTTCCCGCAGCAGCTTCTTGCCGTAGATGTATTCGGCATTTTCCGAACGGTCGCCCATAGCTGCTGCCTCGGAAACCGCGCGCGTGACTTCGGGCCGGCGCTTGTGCCAGAGGAAATCCAGCTCGTCACGCATGGTCTTGTAGCCTTCGGGCGTGATGAGGGCAGTACGAGGTGTGGCTGGCGGACGATAGCGGGACATGGTTATTAAAAATAATCCGTAGGAGCGGCTTGAGCCGCGAACAATACCTTTGGAGTTTAGATTGTTCGCGGCTCAAGCCGCTCCTACCGGCAAGAAAATGATCATCTAGCGCCTTACCGGGCGTTTTTGCAGCTTGCGTTGCAGGGTACGGCGATGCATGCCAAGGGCGCGGGCGGTTTCGGAAATATTGCCCTGGTTTTCCGCCAGCACTTTCTGGATATGTTCCCATTCCAGCCTGTCCACCGACATGGGCGGCGTTTCCAGCACGGCCTCGGGTGCTACCGCCACGGCCTGCACGCCAGCATCAAAAGCCGCCAGGATTTCATCGGCATCTGCCGGCTTGGCGAGATAATTCACCGCCCCCTGCTTCACGGCTTCCACGGCCGTGGCAATGCTGGCATAGCCGGTCAGTACCACCACTTTCATGTCGGGCCGGCGCCGCCGCAACTCCGGCAGCAGATGCAGGCCGGATTCATGGCCGATTTTCATATCCAGCACACACGCATCCGGCTGCACATCCTGCAAGAGTGTCAGCGCTGCCGCTGCATCCGCCGCTTCCGCGGCGTCATGGCCGCGCCGCGCCAGAGCACGCATCAGCACGGCACGAAAAACATCGTCGTCATCCACGATCAGGATACGCACTCAGGCCTCGTCATCCGGCTGGTGTTGCAGGACGGCCCACGGCAAGCGTAATTCGGCGCGGGTACCACCACCGGGCGCAGCCCTGAAATGCAGGCTGCCACCCATCTGGTTGACGCTGGCATGGCTGAGGAAATAACCCAGCCCCATGCCCTCGTCCTTGTCCGAGACAAAAGCCTGGCCCAGTCGCGCAGCAATTTCGGGGGCAATGCCGGGGCCATCGTCGTCAATTTCCAGCAGGCAATCCTCCCCCGTACCGTGCAGGGCAATCTTCACCTCATGGCGGGCTGCCTGCGCGGCATTGTCCAGAAGATTCACCAGTACCTGCTGCAGCGTGGCGGGCGGAACAATGCTGCCGACAGGCATATTGTCGTCCAGAAGGAAATGGCGTGCCGGATGCACGACTTCCATGCGCTCCACGGTAGCGCACATGAATTTCTCCAACGACAAACGCGGCAGGCCGCCGGCCTGCTCGCGCAGATCGCCCAGTATGTCGCGGCACAGCGCAAGCTGGCGGCGCAGCAAGGCCATGTCGGCGCGTAGCGGAGAATCCGCCGGCAAATCGCTTTCAATATCGTGTGCCAGAATCGCCATGGTGGACAGCGGCGTGCCCAGCTCATGCGCGGCACCGGCGGCCAAGGCACCCAGTGCCACCACCTGCTCGCGCTGCAACAGGCTTTCATGCTGGCGTGCCAGTTGGCGGTCCTGTTCGCGCAGCGCGCCGCTCATGCGCGTGACAAAAAAAGTGATGAGGGCGGCACTCAGGATGAAGTTAAGCCACATGCCAAAGACATGCAGGTTGAAGCCCCCCTGCCCGGCCGGCTGCAGGGTCATGTGATGGTGCGCATGCGGATCCACCAGTTCCACGGCTGCTGGCAGGTGACCGGCATGAATGCCGGCAAACGGGGCAAAGGGAATGTAGTGCGCCAGCAACAGGCTGTAGACGGCGAGCGTCAGCAAGGCCAGCGCCATCGTGTAGCCGATGCGCAAGATGGCAGCGGCAATGGTCAGTGGGACAAGGTACCAGGAGACGAAAGGATTGGTGGAACCACCGGTGCGATAGAACACCAGCGTCATCAGCAACACGTCCACCATCATCTGCGCAAACAGGCCAGCCTCGCCCACGGCACCGCCGCGATGCAGGCGCCACAGACTCCAGATATTGAAAACCGTCAGCAGGGAAAGTGCGGCCAGAATCCCCTTGTCCTGCAATAGCGGCACCGACTCCAGCCAGCCGGAAAACAGCGCGGCCAGCGCCAGCACTACGATGAGGATGGCGCGCAGCAGGCAAAGCCGGGACAGGTTGCGGCTATTGGCGTCCGGATCGGAGGGAATGGCAAACGGCATCGACTACTGAAAAACAGGCAAAGAAAAAGGTGTCGCAAGGACACCTTTTTCTTTGCAGCCGGTCAAGCCGGTGCGACAGGATGTCGCAGGCTTGAACGCCAATACCACCTGCCGAAGTCGCCTGAGCGCAGCATGGCGCGTCAGGATGCGTTCAGGCGAGATTCGCATTAACAAAGTCCCAGTTCACCAGGCTCTCCAGGAAGGTGCCGATGTACTTGGGACGCAGATTGCGGAAATCGATGTAGTAGGCGTGTTCCCAAACGTCGATGGTGAGCAGGGCTTTCTGGCCGTGGGCCATGGGCAGGTCGGCATTCGGGGTCTTGGTGACTTCCAGCTTGCCGTCCTTGTTCAGCACGAGCCAGGCCCAGCCGGAACCGAACTGGGTGGTGGCAGCGGCCGTGAAAAGCTCGACGAACTTTTCGTAGCCACCGAGGTCGGCGTCGATCTTGGCTGCAATGGCACCTGTGGGCTTGCCACCGCCATTGGGCTTCATGCTGTTCCAGTAAAAGGTGTGGTTCCAGACCTGGGCAGCATTGTTGAAGATGCCAGCCTTGGAAGCATCACCGGCAGCTGCCTTGATGATCTCTTCCAGGGATTTGTTTTCAAGGTCGGTGCCCTTGATCAGGTTGTTCAGGTTCACGACATAGGCGTTGTGGTGCTTGTCGTGATGGAACTCCAGGGTTTCGGCCGAGATGTGGGGAGCGAGCGCGTTCTTGTCATACGGCAGCGGGGGCAGTTCGATCGCCATGATGCGTGTCCTTCTGTGGGAGGAGAAACGGCCGCCTGTGGTGCGACCGGGGAGACGCGATTATGCCGCCGGTGCCCTATGCCGGCAAATGACAATTCCCGTGACGCTTACGGGAAAAACACCATGAATAACAGGGAAATAACAGGACACCGCCAAGGCGGCAAAGATAAGGCTGCCCGTGCCGCCGGCAGCCTGTTTGAAGCGGAGGCTTACTTGTCGTCGTCGATGTCGTAGTCGTAATCGCGCAGGCGGCGCTGCAATTTGCGCTCTTCCAGCAACTCGTCGATCACACGACGCCGGGTAAGGGAATTCTTCACGGCGGTGACCGTCGCCTTGGCCGCCTCGTCACCGTCAGGTTCGGTGGCGGCACCCTCTTCGAAATCTTCATCGAACTCTTCAGTCTTGGCACCCGCCATAGCATCC